>DATCIH010000051.1:0-11632 GCA_036507955.1 Clostridiaceae bacterium
GGATATAAATCTATATTTTTTGGTTTAGCACACGAAGATTACACGCCAACCAATCAACCTGATCCAGAAACTGCTAAGGCAAAACTCTTAAAAGAAACAAAACCAGGTATGATCTGTTTATTACATGCCTTATCAAAAACAAATGCTACTATACTTGATAGTCTTATTAAAGAATGGGAAAAGGAAGGGTATGAATTTAAAACTTTAAACGACCTTCCATAATTAGTAAAGCCTTATGGTAAAATATAAATAATAAAGCTACTCCCAGTATCTTCTGAGGGTAGCTTTATTTATAATGCTCAAATTAAATTAATATATCTCTCTTTATAAACACATAATGAGCAATCAAGTAGCTTATAATTGTCCATGCAATAAGTACTATAATAATGAAACTGAGTGTTGGATATGGAACTCCAAGCCTAGAGGCATAGTCTCCTGCTAAGGCAGCATCTACACTACCATATATGATAAAAAAGTAGGAGGTTACAATCTTAGTTGAATTGGAGATATTCTGTAAAATACTTACAGCTATTATGGTTACTATACTGATACTCATAGCAACCATGCTGCTTTTTACAACAGTTGATAACATGAAAACAAAACTAACACAGGCTATAATAAAGAGTATCTGGAGTAATACCGCTTCTAGCAAAAATTTATACATTGGTATTATAAATGCAGTGTTTGCAATAGCAATTATATCATGTCCTCCAGCTTGATTAATATGGGATAAATCATATCTAAATCTTTCACCAACAACAACGGGATAGTTCATATTCCCAAAGCCGGATAATAGTCCTACAACTACAAAAGCTATAATTTCTACAAAGCAGATAAGGAGAATAGATGATATAACTGCAGTTATATACTTTGATAATAAGACTTTAGCTCTTGAAACTGGTTGTGCAAGTAAAAACTTAGCCGTAGCTGGTGTATATTCACCCGCTACCATATCTGAAGAAAAGATAGCTAACCCTACTGCTAAGAATACTGCTCCTAAGAGTTGAAATATTAATTTAATATAATTTACAGAATTAAATTTACTTTCATCTATAGGTTTTATATTGTTTGCTAGAAGATATTTATCAGTCTGTAACTGTTTATTAATTTGCCCTTTCTGGTTTACATCCATATTGGTATCATTGAGGTTTTGTTCTAAGCTTTGTATCTCAGTGTTTAAATTAGCTTTCCAATCAGAATTTGTTACTCCAGGATCGTTTGTTAGACTATCCAATTGTACTTGCAGGCTTGCGATATTATCCTCATACATTTTTTTATCTGAATCGGAAATACCCACAACTTTAATTCTTTGATTTAAATCTGAAATATTAGCTTGAAGCTGTTCCCTTTGAACTTTGGGATTATTATATCGTTCAACTTGTTTACTTTGAGTGTATAATCCAAAGCCAATAAGTACTATGAGAGCTATAAAGGCGATTAAAGTAACCAAGGTTTTTTTCCTATGAATTAATTTTATTACTTCATTTTTTATAAGTGTAATCATGCTCTTAATCCCCCTTCAACTAATTCCATATACCTTTCCTCTAGCTCAAGCTGCTTTTTAATGACCTCTTCAATATGTATTTTATTATCTACAAGAAGAAATATCAACTCAGGTATATGACCCTTTTCTATTTTAAAATTGATGGTATTACCCTTAAGGTTTATGCTACTAATAAAATTAAGGGATTTAATAATTTCAAGGCAACTTTCTTGTTCCTGTACCACTAAATTAACTATTTCAAAATCTTCTTTCTCACTATTTCCATTTACACTTTCTATTGACTTTATTATTCCTCCATCAATAAAAGCTACCCTATCACATAATTGCTGTATCTCACCTAATATATGAGAGGAAATAAAGATAGAGGTTTGAGTTTCCTTTGCTGCTTTTCTAACAATATCCCTAAAATCTAATATTCCAGATGGATCTAAACCATTTGTTGGCTCATCTAATATGAGTAATTTCGGTTTTGATAAAAGTGCTGCAGCAAGACCTAATCTCTGTTTCATTCCAAGTGAATATTTCCTAAGGGTATCATTTATTCTATCCTTTAAGCCTACTAGTTCTACTATCTCATCCACATATGCCCTTGGAACCTTTCTAATTCTCGCAATCTGCATAAGATTCTCGAGTCCAGAAAGATATGAATATAGTTCTGGATTTTCAACCACTGCCCCTACCTTTTCTAGCGCTAATTCCCTCTGCTTCTTGATATCATAGCCCATTATACTTATGGTACCTTCATTTGCTGAAATCAAACCAACAAGCATTCTTATTGTAGTAGTTTTCCCAGCACCGTTTGGTCCAAGAAATCCGAATATTTCCCCTTCCTTAACGGAAAAACTTATACCTTTTATTATCTCTCGTTTTCCAAGTTTTTTCTTCACATCCGTAACTTCTAATACATTCATCCCAAAACTCCTTTTTATAAAAAATATAAATTTACATATATTCCTATAACACATACTACTATATATATCAAAATTAAACAATTCAATTAGAAATAAAAAAGCATCGCTTTAGTTTCAATGCTTTTCACTATTCTTATATTCTTTTAGGAATTCCTTAACCATTTCTCCTGGTTCATAAAGACATCCATAAGAGCAACCATATTTTCAGTGGGTACATCACCTGGTACTGCATGTGTAGGCCCAGCAATATAGCCCCCTCCCCTTCCCATGAATTTCATTATTTTCATTGTTTCATTTTTTACTTCCTTTGGGGTCCCAAAGGGCAAAAGTCTTTGAGTACTGATTCCTCCCCAGAAGGTTAAATCTTTACCATATAGCCGTTTTATTTCTTTAATATCATATATTTCAGGTTGAAAGGTCTGGTATACATTAAGCCCAATTTCAATAAGGTCAGGAAAGATCGCCTGTATATCTCCACAGGAGTGCTGGAGGACAAACTTCCCCGCCTTTCTTACCTTTTCGTACATCCTTGCCATTTGAGGTTTAATAAATTTTCTCCAAAGTTTAGGTCCCATTATAAGACCGGACTGTTGTCCCCAATCATCTCCAAAATAAAAAGCATCAATGTCATATTTAAGACCTATATCAATTATCTTCATATTAAAGTCACATATCTTATTCAGAAGTTCCTCTACAAATTCAGGCTCTAGTAGCATATCTGTGAGAAGATTTTCCATTCCTCTTAATGTCCAGGCTCTTTCAAACATTGAAAACCCCAAGGAGCAGGTCTTGAAGGTATCCTTTCCATTACACATCATTAGCTCAAGACCGTCATTCAGTATTTTCTCAGGTATTTCAGGAAAATTGTACTCTCCAAGTTCCGCCTCAGGAAGCATATAATTATCTATTACACCTATATCCTTATCTGCTCCATTCCTGTTCCATACAACTCCAAAGTCGTCGGTAAAATAACCAGGTCGATTAGTGTCCTCAGTAAAAATTCCAGAATAGTAAACACTTTCAATGTGATTTCCTATCTTACTTAAGAAATCCTGGTCCTTAAGATATTCAGCTACTTTTTCATACTCTTGATTAGTACAGTCTATGTTATAAGGGATTATATCAGTATCTAAGTGGTTTATGGCAGCCCTTACCCTTTCACGTCTTGTCATTTTCATATCCTCCAATCCGAATAAAAGTTAAACTATAATACTATTTTAAGTTCTAAAGGTGTCTATATAAATGGACAGGAATGAACAACCTAGCACTATACTACCTTTTTCTATATTCCATAGGAGATACTCCAACTAATTTTTTAAAGGCCCTGGAAAAATAATTGGGATCTGTAAAACCCAAACTTAAACAAATAGTTTTTGCTGATAAATCACTATCCATTAACAGTACTTTCGCCTTCTCAACTCTAGCTTTTAAAATATACTCTGAGAGTGGAATCTTGAATTCAATCTTTAACAATCTGCTCAAGTATGATTTGCTCATAGAGAATTCGGCGCTTAATTGGGAAATGGTTATGCCTTTTTCCAGATCTTCATCTATATAATTTATGATCTTTTCAATTATAGAAAAATGTTTAACATTAACGATCCTAGACATATAGATATATCTGGAACTCATCTCCATTATATTGGCAGCAGCCTGAAGCTTTTCCTCTTCCATACCAGATAGCAGAAAGAAAGCTTTCTTCAACGCAACAAGGTCTGTTTTGTATACTCTGCATTTACTTAACACTGTCCTCCACAACTCCTCCGTGGGAGGTGAATTAAGAACTTGACCAAACATCATATATCCAAGAATTTCCGAGTTAATTATGATCGGACTAATAGCTTCTGTAAGTCCAGCATGGCATTGATATAGATAGAGCCCTCTCTTTTCTTTAGCTCGGATACAAGCCTCAATGTCACACCTTTTGCACCTATCATCCTCCTCTGGATCATTCCTAAGAATCGAACAAAATAAAGCCATGTCCTTTTGGTATGCGACTGTCTGCTTTCCAACTATACTAAAAAAAGCTATCCTTATCCCAGTAAGGGTGTTGAAGTCCTTTATAAGTTTTTCTAAGCTTTCTCTATCTATACTTAATCCAAACATGCTTCCTCTCCTTCAAAGGTTTAAACTCATGAAATATACTTATTTACTATCCTCTTTATTTCTTCTACTATTAATAAGTTTAAACAATATTAACAATATTGAAACTCCTACTACAGCAGACAGTATATATCCTATAACCTTTGGCACCCCATTAATTGCATAATCCAGCATCAAGGCTTTAAAACTAAAATTGTTTTTCATTCCCTTAGGCACAAAACCTAAGGCCTTACCCCCGGAAGTTGCAGAGCTTATTTTACCTATTTTCGACTCACCCCAAGCTGTTCCAGCTGCAAGAAGACCAAGTGGTGATAAGCAAATCATTGCAAAAATCAAAGCATAAATCCGATTCATCTTTGTTTTAGAGCCTTCATAAATAGTCCCTGGAGAAACCTTTTTTATAAATCCATAAACTCCAGTAGTTATAGCCGCTTCTAAAACCCCTGCCACTAGAAGGTGAGGTATTAACATAGCCGGAATTGATACAGATAATGGGTATGGACAATATAGAGGCATGCCAGTAGCATCTTTAAATAACAAAGGTTGAATTCCAAACTCAAGGGCTGCAAAAAATGCCCCAATATTTATTGCAATATATGAACCAATAAGAATTGCAACATATTCTCCTTTTTCTGTTTTTATTCTACTTTTAATGAAACGGTAAATATAATACCCTGCAAAGGGTATTATAAATGCCATATTAAAAGAGTTTGCTCCGAAGGCTAATATACCCCCATCACCAAATAAAAGTGCTTGTATTAAGAGTGCAATGGTTACGGAAATGCAAGCTGCCCATGGCCCTAAAAGTAGGGCTATCAAGGTTGCTCCTACAGCATGTCCTGTTGATCCTCCAGGAAGTGGGATATTAAACATCATCACCATAAAAGAAAAGGCTGCTCCAATCCCCAGAAGTGGCATTTTCTTTTTAGTTAATTCTTTTTTTACTTTTTTTACTGCAATTGTCCAAATTGGAAGCATCACTGCCCCCATGACAATGCAAGTTTGTGGACTCAAATAATTGTCTGGAATATGCATAATTAAACCCCCTGGAAAATAAAACCAGAAAAACTGAAAACCGTATCATGGCGTTCAACCTTCCTGGTTGCTTTTAAAAAATTTCAATAACTTTAATGCTAGTGAACCTTCATGATTCACATTAAATCTATTTATAATTTTAATATATATTAGATACCCTGTCAATAAAACCACTTCTTTTAATATCGCACTTTTTCTTTATAAAATCTACACATCTTTTTAATATAATTTAGATATTGGATTGGTAATTAAAGATCTTATGTAAGAAGAATATTGGGAGGTCTGGAATGAGTATAAAAAAAGAAAAAATAAAGGTTTTTGATATGACCTGTACATCTTGCGAAGCAAGAGTTGAGAGAGCTATCAAAAAAATAGAAGGCGTTAGTTTCGCCAAGGCAAGCTTTAGTGAGCAGTGTGTTTTAGTGGAATATAATAATGAAGTTTGTGATTTAGAGGATATTAAGGCTTCAATTAAGAAAGCAGGTTACAGCACCGAGAGTAAAAACACCTATAAGATTGTTGGTATAGCCATAATTGCTCTAGCTATAATTTACATAGGAAACACTGCCACAGGAGTGGATATGAACTCAAGGCTCACCGGAGCTACCTACTTTGTATTATTCTTTGTAGGAATACTAACTTCAATTCATTGTGTTGGCATGTGCGGCGGCATTATGCTCTCCCAAAGTATCAATAAAGAAGGTACGAACAAATTTGATTCAATAAAACCCGCTATCTTATATAATCTAGGCCGAGTTCTAGCCTACACTATACTAGGAGGACTAGTAGGTGCTTTAGGCTCATTATTTACATTATCTTTAACATTAAAGTCAGGTATGCAAATATTTGCTGGTGTATTTATGATAATAATGGGACTTAACATGAGTGGCTTTGGACTTTTTAGAAAAATAAATCTTAAACTTCCTTGGTCTGCCTGCACTGTGAAAAAGAAGCCAAAAACTCCTTTTTTAGTTGGAATGCTTAACGGACTAATGCCTTGTGGCCCACTTCAAACTATGCAGCTTTATGCCTTAGGTACAGGAAGTGCTTTCAAGGGTGCTTTATCCATGTTTCTATTTGCACTTGGTACTGTTCCTTTAATGTTAACCTTTGGTGCACTATCAGGTCTATTAAGTAAAAATAACACAAAAACCATATTGAAATTTAGTGGAATACTTGTCGTAGTATTAGGAATTATTATGGGGAGCAGAGGTCTTGCTCTTGCTGGTGTTAATATCCCTAGTATATCTTTAAATGGTAAAGGTATAGTTACAAATTTATCCTCCGCCCCTGCTGCAGCAAAGCCAACTATTGAAAATGGAGTACAAATAATTAAAATGACTGCAGACGGCAATGGATATACTCCAAATGGTTTATATGTACAAAAAAACATACCTGTTAAATGGATAATTGATGGTAAGTCAATAAATTCCTGTAATGGAACCATAGTTATCCCCTCCTTGAATAAACAAGTAAATTTAAAAAGTGGAGAAAATATAATTGAATTCACCCCAAAAGATAAGGATATTTCTTTTAGTTGCGGTATGGGCATGATAAGAGGAGTGATCAAAGTAGTTGATAATATTGAAACAGTTGATACATCAAAGCCAGACCCCTCAATTCCAGCCCCAAGCAGTGGAATGGCTTGTTGTACAGGGGGTACAGGGACAACGACCCAAACTACCAGCATATATGGCAGCGATATTACAAAGGTACTAACCAGTAGATTAATCCATAAAGCGGTAGTAGCCGGTAATATTCAAAGCATTAAAATAGCAGGTAAAGGATATGAGTTTGAGCCTTTAATTACAGTTTTAAATAATGGAATCAAAGCAAAGCTTAGTGTAGATCTAAGTAAATTTGACACACCTGAAGGTACCTATACAGTAGTTAACCTTGGTAGCCAAGAAACTCAGGCTTCCTTCCAAGGTAAAAAAGGAACTGTAAATGTAGATTTAACATTAACCAAAAGTGATGGTTATGGGATTTATAAAGATGGTAATATTCTAGCAGTAATCGAAGTGGTGGACGATATTAATAAAGCTGATTTAGAAG
This sequence comes from Clostridiaceae bacterium, assembly GCA_036507955.1. GTDB lineage: Bacteria > Bacillota > Clostridia > Clostridiales > Clostridiaceae > DATCIH01. The sequence continues at coordinate 7,609 of DATCIH010000051.1, forward strand.
CAATACGTTTAAAATATTTAGGTTAATAAATTGTAAAGTTAATTAAAAGCAGGTTATAGATGAAGTTCTATAACCTGCTTTTAATATTTACTATGTATATTATTAAATCTATTTTACTCTTCTTCCAGTTATAAAATCACTTCTATCAACTGACGCAACTTTAACCACATCACCTGTACGAGGTGCATTTATATAAGTTCCATTTCCTGTATAGATACCCACATGGGTTGGGCCATTAGTACCAAAGAAAACAAGATCTCCAAGTTCTAAATTGCCTCTGGATACAGCAAATCCATCATTTATTTGATCATAAGTAGTTCTACCAAGTCTTATACCAAAATGTGCATATACATATTGAGTGAAACCAGAACAGTCAAAGCCCGCTGGTGTCGTTCCCCCCCATACATATTGCGTTCCTAAAAAATTAGTAGCATAAGCTATAACATTATTAGATGAAACAGTTACTGCTCCCCTTGAAACACTAATTTTAGGTGCAGCCTTCCTAATCGCATCTATTTGTATTAATGTCTCATTAACAGCTGCTTGAGATAAATCAACATTAGAAGAAAGTGCAAATTCTTTACTCTTAAGCGTGATAATCATACTATTCTGATTTGCTATATATTGCTTAAGTTGTGATAGATTGGCTTCATTTTGAGTACCAAGTTCTATTAATTTATTGTTCTCACTATTAAGAACTTCTTTTTTATTATTACTATCTATTCTTTTATCTTTCAAATTCTTAACAGTTTTTTTATCAAACTCCATTACCTTTTTTACAATTTCTACTTTTGAGATGAAATCACTTAGACCCTTAGCACTAAGCAATACTTCAGCATAGGAATCATTACCATTCATATACATTGCTTTAATCCTGACGTTTAATAAAGTTTGATCTTTAATTATATCCTCATCTATTTTTTGAATTTCCAATTCAGTTGCTTTAATATCTAACTGCTTTTGAGAAATCAAGTTTTTATTTTCAGTTATCTTTGACATTTGGTTTTGTATTTGATTATCTAAATTTTCAATGCTGATCTCCATGGCATTTTTCTGATCTTGTACTGTTTTTAAAGAGCTCTTATCTTGGGCAAGTTTGTTTTGTTGATTCTGTAATTGCTGTGATATTGGCTCTGCGAAAACAGTGGAAATAACCATAGAATTAATTAGTAATGCTGATAAAAATATTTTTAAAGTTCTATTCATACTTCCTCCTATTCATAGTTTATTTTCAATGAATTTTTTAAGTGGATATAATTTAATATATACAACTTGTCTACAAATCTTAAATTGTGAACCACTCATTGAATACTTAAGTAATCCTTTGGCATTATAAAAGCATGTCAAACACTTTTTTTATTATACCACTTTATTATGTAGATTTCATGTGGATTTGAAAATAACTTTCACTAAACTTAAATATCAAGCTCTACATGAACTATTGCCTCTGAAATATTAAATTCTCTTTTTAATTTAGTTTCTATTTCTTTTGTAATATTATGACCCTCAACCACAGTTAAATCTGAACTAACCATTACTATAACATCAAACATAAGTATGGTCATCATCCGCTGGTTTTCTTGATATTATTAACCCTATTAGGACAGCTAAAGAGGAAACTATATCCGTTGTATTATTTAATCCATCTGCTGTCAGTGCCTTTGAACCAGATATATATCCAACTCCAAGCTTTAATACAGATAATATTATATAAGCTATAATGCTCACCCTGGCACCACGCTCCGCAAGCTTTAGGCCATTATACCTTTCCTCCATGTTTTTCACTCCTGTATAAATCAAATTTATATTTACCATTACTACTAAAACAATTATACAATATCTGTATTTATATAACAATATGTGAAAGGATTCTTCACCTGTTTAAGGATAGTAAAATAAGTACACGCCTACAGTTTTAATAACAAAAATTATACCTCCCTCCATATTAGAAATAATAAGGAGGAAGGTATAACTTTCGCTTTGTAGCTGTGCCCTGAATTAAATAATCCTAATCACGGATTATTGAGTTTTCCAATTTGAAAAATAATTTATATTCTTTGTTAAATAACTTTCACTAATAACTAAATTGGTTCCATCATCAGTTTTATCGCTATCTAAAATAGGTACTGGATTACATCCATTCTTTTGTTTTTCAATCTGGTCGATTTTAAATCTGTTACCACAATTCTGGCAAACTAACTCATCGCCTTCTTGTTTATAATATCCTTTTCCCGATTTATAACAAACCTGGCATGTGTTAAAGGCTGTCCTAATAGTTCCATCAGTAGCTTTTACAGCTACAACCTCCATATTTGTATTACCTGATTTATAAGGATAAAATATTGCATTTTTAGATACTTCACTTTTAAGTATCATCAGATCTCCTGATGTAACCTCACTGTTAGTGATAGTAATTTGACTAGTAGTCCCTTTCTTATTACCATTAGTAGCTGTACCCTTGTTAATTATCCCATTTTGTGATATTACAATTATAATAATAATTACCAGACCAAGACCTAAAATTATTGGAGTTTTATTGTCTTTCTTTTTTATTATTTTTTTCATCTTATCCCCTTTTCACCATTGCTATATTTTACTAAAATTATTATAACAATAGCCTATGTAGATTTTATGAAGAAGAAAAATTATTAATTCTCTATATCTTAAATTTTTCTATTAAAGTATTTTGCTTCCGTTACACAAATATATCTACAATCCAATAGGGACTTGGTTATTACCAACTTCCAGAAGAGCCACCGCCGCTAGATGAACTTCCACCCATGCCACCTAATCCTCCTCCTCCAGAATTTCCGCCTCCTCGCCCCCCACCACGTCCAGACAAAAAAGCCATACTTAATAGAAAGAAGGTCATTCTTCCTCTATTGAAAATAAAATCTAAGATAATAAATACTACTAATATTATTCCTGCAACCATTCCCATAGCTTTGGTGCCAGTAGTAGTTGTAGTAGTATCTGTTGGAAGGTTCACCTTCTGATTTTTATCAAGAGTTACATTATATTCCTTTGCTATAGCATATGCAAAGATTGAGTAGGACTCTTTAACTCCTTCTGAATAATTACCAGCTTTAAATTTCGGACTCGCTATGCTGTCCATTACTCTTGCAGAATATATATCAGGTATAGCGCCTTCAAGCGATGTACCTACTTCGACTTTCCACTTTCTATCCTTTATTGCTATAAGAATTAGTAGCCCATTATTTTTATCCTTTTGCCCAATGCCCAGGCTCTGAAGAGTTCATTTGCATAGGTTGCGATATTAATTCTGTTTTCTGTTCCTTCTAAAAGATACGCTTAAATCTCTAAAGTTCTGATCTGATTTTAATTCAGGATAATTTTCTACTATAACTAGCAGTCTTGAAAGCGCTCCAGAAAGCTGATTATCCGCATTAGCCTTATCAGACACTGTCTGAGCCCCAGCCAATTTAGCACGTGCATCTGCTAGAGAAGTATATATATCCTTCTCTTGAGCTGCATATCCTTTTATAATTTTATTATGTGAAAAGCATGTGGAAAATATGTATAGATCACACACTTTCTCTATGCTTTCGCTAATAGTAATCCTTATTTCATTAATAAAATCAAAAAAGAGAAACTCAAAATTGAGTTTCTCTTACTAGAAGCATTTTCACTTTTGTTTAAATTATTTAACCCTTCTACCAGTTATAAAATCACTTCTGTCTACTGAAGATATTTTTATCACATCTCCTGTATGAGGTGCATTTATATAAGTTCCATTTCCTACATATATCCCTACATGAGAAGGGCCATTAGTACCAAATAAGACTAAATCTCCCGGTTGTAAATCACTTCTTGATACACCAAAACCATTATTTATTTGATCACTAGTAGTTCTTCCAATTCGTATACCAAAATGAGCAAAAACATATTGAGTAAAGCCCGAACAATCAAACCCAGTTGATGGTGAAGTTCCCCCCCATAAATATTTTATTCCTAGGAAATTTGAAGCATACGCAATAATATTATTACTTGATATAGCTATTGC
>DATCIH010000052.1:0-3679 GCA_036507955.1 Clostridiaceae bacterium
CGCAATATTCAAAAACAGTTACGATTTTCAATTACCTTTAAAATGACTGGGGTATATACTCTCATTTTTTCTATTACATTATTTCTTTTAAGTGTTGGTTTAATTATAGTGTTTAGATTGTTTCTATTAAATGAAGTTAATGATGAACTTACTAAATATAGTACAATTGCTATTAATTATTCTAAATATAACAATAATCTTAAGAATTTTAATATAAATATTTTTTCTAATATAAAATATTTAACCTTAAATATTTTTGATGAAAACGAAGATCCTGTTTATTCTACGCAAAAAGATAAAAAAAGTTTATATTTTCATAAAAATACATCTACTTTCCCCTTAAATAATGAAATAAATCAACAACTTATTTTCGTTACTACTAAATTTGAACTTAATAATAAAACCTTTTTCCTTCAGTTTTCAAAAAGTTTAGAGAAGGAAAATGAATATTTGGTTATTTTCACTTGTATTATTTTCATATTTAATATACTTTCTTTAATTGTAACATTAGGTATTGGCTCTAAAACAAGTAAAAAAATGCTTTTGCCTATAAAAAATATGACAAAGACCACAAAAGCTATTTCAATTAATGCCTTAGAGAAGAGGTTAAATGTTAGCAATTCACATGATGAGTTAAAACAACTGGCTGAGACGTTTAATGATATGCTAGATCGTATCCAAAGTTCCTATGAAATCCAAAATCAATTTGTATCAGATGCCTCCCATGAACTCAGGACTCCAATAGCTGTCATACAAGGTTATGCAAATATGTTATATCGTTGGGGAAAAGACGACAAAGAAGTACTAGAAGAATCTATAATCGCTATAAAAAGTGAGTCTGAAAACATGAAGGAATTAGTAGAAAAGCTTCTCTTTCTTGCAAGAAGTGATAAAAATGCTCAAAAAGTTTACAAACAAGAGTTTTATATTAATGAATTAGTTAATGAACTCATAAAAGAGACAAAACTGATAGACTGTAATCATGAAATTTCAACTAATATTAATCAAGAGGTCTGTATTTATGCTGATAAAAAACTAATTAAACAAGCATTACGAATTTTTATAGATAATAGCATAAAGTATACTCAGAGCGGTGGAAATATTGTATTAAATAGTTATATTAAGAAGAATGTTTTAATGCTTGAAGTTATAGATACCGGAATAGGTATTTCTAAAGAGGATCTTCCCTATATCTTCAATAGATTTTATAGGTGTGATAAGTCTAGAACAAAAGAAAGTGGTGGAACGGGCCTTGGATTATCTATTGCCAAATGGATAGTTGGAATGCATAGTGGCTCCATTGTAGTGGAAAGTAGATTCGATATAGGAACAAAGATACAAATTGGACTTCCTATAAATAAATAATATTTAATATAAAAAAGCAACAGTGCATTAGGGTACACTGCTGCTTTTCTATATGTTATAAACTCTTAATTATTTACTTTCAAAGTCTTTTGTTATTGTTGATCTATTATTCAAACACTTTGATATACATTTCTTTAATTTCTCTGATTAATGGGTATCTTGGATTAGCACCTGTGCATTGATCATCAAACGCTAATTCACACATTTCATCTAATGTAGCATAGAAGTCATCTTTCTTAATTCCTGCTGCACTTATTGATTTAGGAATGTTAACTTGACCTTTTAATACATCGATAGCTTTAACTAATAAAGCAACTTTTTCATCATCTGTATTTCCACCTAAATGTAAAACATCTGCAACATTTGCATATCTATGTTTAGCATCTGGATATTCATATTGTGCAAATGTACCCATTTTTCTTGGGTTATCTACTGCATTGTATTTTATAACTTCATTAATTAATAATGCGTTAGCAACGCCATGTGGTACATGATGTTTTGCTCCTAGTTTATGAGCCATTGAATGACAAATTCCTAGGAATGCATTACCAAATGCCATAGCAGCTATTGTTGAAGCATGAGCCATACCTTCTCTTGCTTTTACGTTAGTTGGACCCTCACTGTAAGCTAGTGGTAGATTTTTAAATATTTCTTTTATTGCTTCTAAAGCGAGTCCATTAGTAAACGGTGTAGCGAGTATTGATACATAAGATTCAAGAGCATGGGTTAAAGCATCTATACCTGAAGCTGCTGTTAATCCTCTTGGCATATTCATCATAAGATTTGCATCAACTATTGCCATATTAGGAAGTAATTCATAATCAGCTAAAGGATATTTCATTGATGTTTTTTCATCAGTAATTACTGCAAATGGGGTAACTTCTGAACCAGTACCTGCAGTAGTCGCACAAGCAACCATGTAACATTTTGAACCCATTACAGGGAATGTAAAGACTCTCTTTCTAATATCCATAAATCTCATAGCCAAATCTTGGAATTCTATTTCTGGGTGTTCATACATTACCCACATGATTTTAGCCGCATCAATTGGTGATCCCCCACCAATTGACATAATTGTATCTGGTTTATATTGGTTTAATACTACAACACCGGCTCTTGCCGTAGCTAGAGTTGGATCTGGCAATACTTCTGAGAATATTTTATAATCTATTCCAATTTCTGTAAATACTTTTGTAGCTTTAGCCACAACACCAAGATCAACAAGAATCTGATCAGTTACTATAAGGACTTTCTTCTTACCCAATACCTTTAATTCTCTTATCGCAAGATCAACGCAACCAGATTTAAAATAAATTCTTTGTGGAACCTTAAACCAAAGCATATTTTCTCTCCTCTCTGCTACGTTCTTAATATTTAATAGTTGTTTTATTCCAACGTTTTCTGAAACAGAATTTCCACCCCATGATCCACAACCAAGTGTTAATGAAGGAGTAGTCTTAAAGTTGAATAAATCTCCTATTCCGCCGTGAGATGTCGGCATGTTAACCAAAATTCTTCCTGTTCTCATAAGCGCACTCCACTTAGCTATTCTTTCTTTAGACTTAATTGCATTAGTCCACAGTGCTGAACTATGACCATAGCCTCCAAGTACAACTAGTCTTTCTGCCTTAACTAGTGCTTCCTCAAAAGTTTTAACCTTATACATACCAAGAACTGTAGATAATTTTTCGTGTGAGAATTCTTCTTCAAGCTCTACACTTTCAATTTCTCCAATAAGAACTTTTGTTTCTTCAGGAAGTTTAAATCCTGCTAGGTTTGCGATATATGAAGCTGGTCTACCAACCTGCTTTGGATTTAATCTACCGTTAACTAAAATTACTTTTCTTATTTTCTCTGTTTCATCTGGAGTAAGGAAATAAGCTCCTCTTTTAATAAATTCATCTTTAACTGTAGCATATATACTTTCCATAACTATTACAGTCTGCTCTGATGCACATATTGTTCCATAATCAAAATTCTTAGAAAGTAAAATTGAACTTACAGCCGTTTTAATATCAGCTGTATCATCAATAATTACCGGTGTATTTCCTGAACCAACTCCAACAGCAGGTTTTCCTGATGAATAAGCGGCTTTAACCATTCCTGGACCACCTGTTGCAAGTATTAAATCAGCTTCTTTCATAACAAGACCTGAAAGTTCTATTGTGGGTTCATCCACCCATGCTATTATATCTTTTGGTGCACCTGCCGCTACTGCTGCATCTCTTACTATTTTGATTGCTGCAATAGTACATTTTTTAGCTCCTGGATGTGGTGAAAAGATTATACCATTTCTAGTTTTTAATGCTATAAG
>DATCIH010000053.1:0-16827 GCA_036507955.1 Clostridiaceae bacterium
CTATTATGACCGCCTCCTATTCTTTTGATAATGGCTTACGACACCGTTGTCATTATACCATAGGAGGCTTCTTTGTCCGAAGTATCACTACTGCTTACTCTATTCGCCCCAGCATAGCTGGGGGATTAAGTATTTCATTAAAAATTTAATTCGGATTTTTCTACAAATCTCCAGTAACTACTTATATAAATTATACAATTGCTTCCATCAATATGACAACCTTAATCATTACCACTAACAGCAAAATAGGTTATGATTAAAAAGTGTGAAAATCATATATAATATATATAAGAAAATCACCCTTATAAAAAATTCCCCTGCTCCAACCTCTGATATATCCAAATGATAAAAGCCTATACCATAACTGATATAAGCTTGTTCCTCGACAATTTAGAAGTATCCCAATTAATCTAAAAGTATTTTACTTTTTACTGTAGGTCTTATTACTCGTTGTCTTTTTAAGAACTGGAGCTCTACACACAGCCTATAAAACTATTTGTGATTAATAATCAGTTTATGATCTCTTCTTAAACAGTGTGTAATCTTATGATAGCCATAATAAAAGGTTTCATCTTGAATTTATTCTATTGTAATTTCTTCAAACTGTTCATCACAAACCATAATACCGATAGTGGATAACAAATATCCTACTATACGCCTTTCAATATTTTCCAGCTTTTCTTAATCTTATATTTAATTGATAAATGATAGTAGTAAGTAGATCACCCTAGGCAAGCAATTTTAAGAACTAACGCAGTACGATAACCACTATTAAGATACTTTTTTAGCAAGAATTTATCTACTATATACGGCTCTTTTTTTTATTAGATATTTTAAAATAGTAATTTTGAGATTTTACTCACCGAGTAATATTTTTAAGTGATCATTCTCCTTTTCAATCTCTTTACCATAATTATTAGAATTAAAACAGCTTGATTCTGGACCTCTAGTTGAACTACTATGTCCTAAAATCTATCTCCTTTATATCCAAGTGTAAACTGTTGTTGACGGTATATTATAATTTATAGCCACCACTATTATATTTCCTGTGTTGTCAGCTTCCTTTAGTAATTGCTCCTAAATTTCATTTTTGAATTTTTATCTTTCATGAGCACTCCTCGTTAGGCTTCAACATACTATTTTTGCCAGAAGTTAATGTTTAGTCTAAAACAATTTAAGGCTTTAAATTTTTTATACAATTTATTTCTATTCATATTCGTAATCCATAATAATATAAATTAGTGTTTCTATACTGTTTGCAATAACCCATAACGAAAGCTATAAATACACTGATCTTCGTCGCCCACAGCAAAAATTGAATTATCATAGTTAAGTAGTCTTAATATTTCAATTTGCAAAATATCGCAATCTTGAAATTCATCTACTAGAATGTATTTAATTTCCTTCCTATAGTAATTAAGTATCTCCTTATCTTCCATTAGTAGCTTAAGAAAAACAAGCTGAAGATCATCAAAATCCATAAAATTATTCTCTTTCTTATAGCTTTCATAGGTTGTATATACCTCTTTAAATACAATCTCATCAAAGCTTGGAGTAAAGTCTCCTGAAGTTCTGCTTCTGCACTTAAAAAGTGAAATATTATTCAAAGCTTCCTTCACCGTTTCATAGCTTATTTCATCCAGATACTTATCTAAAACTGATTTAACAACCCTGTAGGCTATGGCTTCTTCAATGATTTCAATGTTATAGTATTTCTTCAAAATACTATAATAAAAGCTGTGGAAGGTACCCATAAAGGGGATAACCCCCTCCTTGTTAGCCTTTATGTATCTATCTTTCATATTTTCTGCAGCTGCTTTTGTGAAGGTTATTACTAGAATACTTTTACTTTTAACCTTCATAATCCTATTTAAATATATTAGTCTATTGATTATAACAGTTGTCTTACCACTTCCTGGTGCGGAAATAACTAGGGTATTTCTAAACTTACTTTTTACAGCTTCACTTTGAAAGCTGTCAAGAATATATTCCTTATTCATAATTACTCCTTAAAACTAACTAATATTTATTCACCAAATAACTTGTATAAAGCTTAATCTAGTATTAAAATTAATATAAACATTTTAAGTATTAACAAAATAAGTATTTTTAATCGGGGGAAGAATTTGGAGTATATAAAGAATTTTAATATAAGACTTGAAAGAAATTTGACAATGTTGGTAGATTTTTATGAATTGACTATGGGTAATGGGTATTTAGATAATGGAGTAGGTGATAAAATTGCCTACTTTGACATGTTTTTTAGAAGAATTCCTGATGGTGGGGGCTACTGTATTATGGCAGGAGTTCAACAGCTGCTCGAATATCTGACTAACCTTAACTTTTCCAAGGAAGATATTGATTATTTAAGAAATAAAAAAATGTTTTCTGAAAAGTTTTTAAATTATCTTATAGATTTTAAATTTTGCTGTGATGTATGGGCTATTCCAGAGGGAAATCCGGTATTTCCTTATGAGCCCCTTATAACTGTAAAAGGGCCTGTTATACAAGCCCAATTTATAGAAACAATGATTTTATTAACAGTAAATCATCAGACCTTAATTGCTACAAAATCCAGTAGAATCTGTAGAGCCGCTGAAGGAAGACCGGTTATGGAATTTGGTTCAAGGAGAGCTCAAGGCTATGATGGCGCAATTTATGGTGCACGAGCTGCCTTTATAGGTGGTTGCTTTGCTTCTGCTTGTACTATAGCCGAAGAAATGTTTGGTATTCCGGCCATTGGAACTATGGCTCATAGCTGGGTTCAACTATTCCCAACAGAATATGAATCCTTTAAGGCTTGGGCTAAAACTTATCCTAATAATTGCACATTATTGGTTGATACCTATAATGTATTAAAATCTGGAATTCCCAATGCAATAAGGGTTTTCGATGAAGTTTTAAAGCCCTTGGGCATATCTCCGAGTGGTATACGAATTGATAGCGGAGATATTACCTATTTAACTATAAAATCCAGGGAGCTACTAGATAAGGCAGGTTACCCGGATGCAAAAATTACAATTTCGAATTCCCTTGATGAATTTATAATCAGGGACGTGTTAAATGAAGGGGCAAAAATCGATTCCTTCGGAGTTGGTGAAAGACTTATTACTGCCAGATCCGAACCAGTATTTGGAGGAGTTTACAAGTTATCGGCAATTGAAGAAGATGGAGTTATTATTCCCAAAATAAAAATCAGCGAAAATGAAGAAAAAATAACTAATCCTGGTTTTAAAAAAATATATAGAATATTTGATAAGGATTCAGATAAAGCTATAGTTGATCTTATTACTTTGGAGGATGAAATAATTGATGAAAGTAAGCCTTTAACTATATATAATCAAGTTTATAATTGGAAGAAGAAAAAGCTTAAAAATTACTATGTTAAAGAGTTGATGGTTAAAATAATTGATAAGGGTAATGTTATATATATAAACCCATTAGTTATTGAAATAAAGAATTTAGCAAAAACTGAAACCGATAAACTTTGGTCTGAAGTATTAAGATTTGAAAATCCCCATATTTATTATGTGGATCTTTCAGATAAGCTTTGGGAATTAAAGCAAGGATTACTAACTGAACATTCAGAAAGCTACGAGGAGTAATATATGGAAAAGATTAAAATCAAAATATCAGAAAAAGCTCATGACGAGCTTTATACCTTAATAGCAGATACGGATTATACTTACGTGAGATTAAAATACCTAGGAAGTTGCTGCAGTGGTGCTAAGGTGGATATAGTTTTCGATAATGACAATGATAAAAGCGAAAACATAGACACTATGAACATAGACGTTATAGATAAACTTAACTTTATATATGATGAAAGCATCAAAAATAATATTAATGCTATAACTATAATATATAAAAATAATGAATTCCTTACAAAAGTAGAAGGAAAGGAAACTGCAAAAAAAGATTGCAAATTAGGTTGTACTAGTTGCTCAAAAAAGTGTAATAGTCCTCACTCTTAAGGTGAAGACTATTACACTTTTTACTTGCTATTTTTAAAAGGATTAAGAAAACCAAATATTGATTTCCCTATTTGCACTCTCTATACTATCGGAGGAATGGACTAGATTTCTAGACTTATCACAAGTAAAGGTCCCTCTTATGCTTCCAATCTCTGCCTTTAGAGGGTCCTTATCTCCATTAATCTTCCGTACAAGCTCAATAACTCCTTCACCTTCTAATACTAAAGCACATATATACCCTTCAACTAAAAAATTTATTAACCCTTCATAATAAGGTCTACCTTTATGCTCTGTATAATGATTTTCTGCTTGTTCTCTAGTTGCATGTAAAAGCTTTAATTCTTTTATTAATAAATTCTTTCTCTCATAGAAACTAATTATTTCACCTATTATTTTTCTTTCCACTCCATCAGGCTTAATTAAAATTAAAGTTTTCTCCATTATATTCCTCCAGCAGTAATATTAAAGATCATCTTCCGAGTCATCCGAGTCTACTGCCAATAAATCATATTCAAAAACAGTACTTTTCTTTTGACCACGACTTGAAGATGCTTTTTTAAATGGACACTCTCCCATTTCTATATAATTGTTAAACACACATTCATCAAAACAAGACATTTTTTCTTCAAACGAAGATAAGAATGGGCAATCAGACATATTATAACCTTCTCTCAATTAATTTTTTTTATCGATTATATCATTTATAAAATGTCCATCAATATAAAATAGTTGATCATCGGCATATATTTTGCCATGGTTTTTCATATCACATAGCATATCCCAATGTATAGTCGAAACGTTTTTGCCACCAGCCTCAAATAAAGAATTACCTAGGGCCATGTGAATAGTACCACCTATTTTTTCATCAAAAAGCATATTTTTAGTAAAATTCTTTATACCATAGTTAGTTCCTATGGCAACCTCTCCAAAATATCTCGCTCCTTCATCTAAATCTAGAAGACTATCTAATAGTTCTTGACCTTTTTTTGCAGTTGCTTTAATCACCTTCCCTTTTTCAATAACCAGATTTATATCTTCTATTTCCTTTCCTTGAAAAATTCCAGGAAAGCTAAAATTAATCTTTCCATTTATACTATTTTCAACTGGGGAGGTGCAAATTTCTCCATCAGGAAAATTTTGCTTACCATCGCAATTTACCCACTTTCTACCTTCAAACTTCACATATATATCTGTATTTTCAGATACTATGTGAAGTTCTTTTTTTGTATCAAGATAATCCACCCATCTTTGCTGCTCCGCACTTATTCTTTTCCACTGCGAAATAGGATCATCCTCATCTATTTGACCCGCCGCATATACAAAATCCTCATACTCACTGAGGCTCATATTAGCTTCCATGGCATTACCCTGAGTTGGAAACTGAGTTCCACACCATCTGAGCTCTCCATTACCTGACCTGTCAAAGTATGTCCTTCTCCACGTGCTATTTCCTTCAGCTTCCGCAGCAATTTTATTTGCCTGAATATTAAAATCTACTCTGGTATTGTTTGTTCCCCAAGCTGAAATCCAAACATCCGCTTTTTCTATGGCCTTTTCCAAAATGTAATTTCCCTTTTTTAATTGATCTAAACTAGAATATCTTAGCTTTGCGCTATTAGCTCCTAGTGAATTTATAATGGTTTCCACATGAGCACCCTTCTTAACCGCTTCCTTTACTACTTCTTCAATCCAAGGAATTGATGCATCCTGACCACTCACTAGAACAAAATCCTCTGGCTTTATTTTTGTTGAATATTCAACTAGGAGCTTTGCCAATTTGTTAAGTCTATTATCCATTTTTCTCTCCTTAAGATTATTCAAATTAATTACACATATTTAGGCAGATTATACCATACTTTTCTCTTCTTGAACAATATTTTTATATTTTTTGATAAAACTCCTTTATGTTTAAATATAAATTACATATAATAGCCTTATAACATAATAGAAAGGAAAGAATATAATGGAATTCATTAGAGTTTTTATAAAAGTTAAAGGAATAGTTCAAGGGGTAGGTTTTCGCCCATTTGTATATAATCTTGCAATAGAAAACAATTTAAATGGCTATGTAAATAACTCCTCTGAAGGAGTGCTTATTGATATTGAAGGCAACAATGAAAGTATTGAAGCATTTTTAAATACTTTAAAAGTTTCCCCCCCTCCCCTATCAAAAATTGATAGTATTGAAGTCGTTAAGCTTATATTTAATAATTACTCTTCCTTTACAATTGAAAAAAGCTTAGCTCAATTAGATAAAATAACCCTAATATCTCCAGATATAGCTTTATGTAAAGATTGTAGAAAAGATATATTAAATAAAGATAATAGACGTTATAAATACCCCTTTACTAATTGTACTAATTGTGGTCCTAGATTTTCAATCATTCATAACATTCCCTATGATAGGAAATATACTACTATGAAGAATTTCAAGATGTGCCCAGAGTGCGAAAAGGAGTATACCTCCCCAGATAATAGACGATTTCACGCTCAACCTAATGCTTGTAGTATTTGTGGTCCTAAGATATATGTAGAAGATTTCAAAGGATCTAGCTTATCTGAGGTTGATCCCCTAGATTTTACACGAGAAAAGCTTTTAGAAGGATATATTTTTGCAATCAAAGGGCTAACTGGCTTTCATTTAGTATGTGATGGCAGAAACTTTGCTTCTATTGAAAGTTTAAGGGAACGAAAAAAACGTTCGGATAAGCCCTTTGCTATAATGGTGAAAGATTTGGAAACTGCTAAAAGCTTATGTCATATAAGTAAAATGGAAGAAGAAATATTGTTAAGTAAGGAAAGGCCTATATTATTATTAAATATCAAGGACACTTGTCCGCTTCCATCCAATATCGCTCCTTATCAGAAAACCTTAGGTATTATGCTTCCATATACTCCCTTTCAGGAGCTTTTATTTAAGGATAATCTTGATGTTCTAATCATGACTAGTGCAAATTTAAGCGGTCTTCCTTTAGAATACACAAATGAGAAGGCAAAGGAAAATCTTAAGGATATTGTAGACTATTTCCTTTTTCATAATAGAGATATATATATTCCCTTAGATGATTCAGTTGGCAAGGTTTTAGATGATAAATTTATGCTTATAAGACGAGCTCGAGGCTATGTGCCTGCGCCTATTAAGTATACAATAAACAATAATATTTTAGCAGCAGGTTCAAACATGAAGAACACTTTTTCCATTGCAAAGGAAGATTTCATTTTTGTAAGTCAACATACTGGCGATCTTCAAAATATAGAAACTTTAAATCATTATAAATGGAACATAGATCATTTTAAAAAAGTTTTTCTTTTTAACCCAGAAATAATAGCCTATGATATGCATCCCAATTATTTATCTTCAGAATTTGCCTTAGAAGGTTATGAAGGTGTTAAAAGGTTTCCTGTACAACACCACCATGCTCATATCGTAAGTTCTATGGTGGAAAATAATATAGATGAACCGGTACTCGGTATAGCTTACGACGGTACTGGCTATGGAGATGATGGTAAACTATGGGGGGGAGAGATCTTATATTCAACCCTTAAAGACTATAAAAGGCTTGCCCATCTAGAATATATTAAGATGCCTGGGGGAGAAAAAGCAATACTTGAGCCCTGGAGAATGGCTGTTTCATACATATATAAGTATGTGAGCAATAGTAATAATGTTTTAGAAGCACTTTATGATAGCAATTATAAAGTGATTATTAAAATGCTTCAGGCAAATATCAATTCACCTGAAACCTCCAGTATTGGAAGGCTATTCGATGCTGTTTCCAGTATAATCGGGATTAGGAATAATATTAGCTATGAAGGGCAAGCCTCAATAGAGCTTGAAAGCACTATACAAAAGATTAATGATGATACTTATGGATACGAGCTTATAGAAAGCAATCCATGCCAAATAATAAATCCAGAAAAGTTAATAAATGAACTAGTTCAAGATAAATTGAATAATAAATCAAAAAGTTACATGGCTTGTAAATTCCATAATACTGTAGTGAACTTCACTGTTGAGCTTATAGAAATATTTAGTAAAGCTACTGGAATTAATAAAATATGCTTAGGTGGTGGTGTATTCCAAAATAGCTACTTACTTTTAAAGTTAAAAAAGGAATTGGAACACCATGAATTTGATGTATATACCAATTCCCTTATTCCTATAAACGATGGTGGCATATCCCTAGGTCAATTAGTTATTGCAGAAAAGTCTTTACTTAAAGTGAAATAAAATAGTACTCCCTTTTCTGTATTTTGAACGCCAAAACTGCTATGATGTAAATTTAATATGTTTTTGGTGATAGCAAGCCCTAACCCTGTACCGCCCAAATTTCTGTTTCTTGATTTGTCTACCTTATAAAATCTTTCCCATATTTTAGTTAAATCACTTTCCGGAATATGGCTTCCTTCATTTTCAATTTCTATTAATACACTGCTACCATTATCTAATAGAGTTATACCAATTACTCCCCCCACTGGGGTATGCCTTATTCCATTAACAATTATATTTGTAAGAACTTGCTCTATTTTAAAGCTGTCACAGTTGACCTGGGTGGTTACAGCCAATAAATTAAGCTTTAAATCTATATTTTTCTCCTTAAAGCTGTTGGTATATTTTTTCACTACCCGATCTAGTAAGCTATTTACTTCCACTAAATCATAATTAATTGCTGTATTTCCTGATTCTAACTGAGACAAATTTAGCATATCCGATACTAAAGCATTCATCTTTTTAGTTTCATCTACAATTACATCTAAATAAAACTCTTTTTCTTCTCCTTGAACAATTTCATCCTTTAAGCCTTCAGTATAACCTTCGATAAGGCTTAATGGAGTTTTAAGCTCATGGGAAACACCTGCTATAAAATCCTTCCTCATCTTTTCTAGCTCTATTTCCTTAGCTAAATCAAGCTTAAGCTTTTCATTTGCTCCTTGAAGCTCTGTTAAGGTAGAATTAAGTTTCTCGGACAAGAAGTTAAGGGCTGTCTCTAAATTACCTATCTCGTCTTTACTTTTTATCTTAAATTTTGTTGTAAAGTCCAGCTCTGACATTCTTTCCGCTACCTTATTCATTCGAATTAAAGGTTTAGAAATCATATTAGAATATATAAAAGATAATACAAGCACTAATATAATTGCTCCAATTAAAATATATATATAATATTCTTTCATCACTTGGACTGTTTCATCTATAGGCTGAAGTGGAGCAACAACAAAAATAACTCCTAAGATATTATTATTATTCACTATAGGAGTAATAATAACTAAATTATTAATTTTTAATTCATCTTCCACATTATATATGTTTGTATTTCTTAAATATTTTGATCCTGCATCTTTTGTAAATGATTGAGCCCAGGTATTTATAGCATCCTCTAATATCTGTACCCTGTTAACATTAGCTCCGTTATCCCCATGAGAAGAAACACCAGTGGTTACCTTATCCCCTTTTATACCCAATATTGTTATTTGACTGTTGTTGTAGCCTTCGAAGCTCTTTAAATCAGCAGTTGTTATCTTGCTTACATCGTATTTATTTTTTTCGAAAATGTTAATAAAGGTATTTATATTTTTCTGGAGTATCCTTGTCTTTCTATTTATATAAAACGTTTGAAAAAAAACAGTCTGTATAACTAATATTAACGTAATAAAGGTAATAAAGGTTACAGTGGTAATAATAAATAGTTTGAAAGCTATACTTCTTCTGTTCACTTTTTCACCTCAAACCTATAGCCACTACCTCTTATGGTGGTTATTAGATCTGCTTTGCCCTTAATCTTTTCTCTTAGCCTTTTAATGCTGGTGTCAACGGTTCTTGCATCACCAAAATAATCCATACCCCAAACATTATCAAGAAGTTTATCACGTGATAATACTATTCCTTTATTTCTTATTAGAAATAGTAGTAGCTCGTATTCCTTAGGCGATAATGAAACCTCTTCCCCCTCAACTAATACCTCATGGGATAATTCATCAATGGATAGTCCCTCTACTGATATTTTGCTACTATACTCCGCTGTCCCTTCTGCTCTCTTAAGTAATGCCTTGCTTTTTGCTATAAGTACCTTAGGGCTAAAGGGTTTAGTAACATAATCATCTGCTCCAAATTCAAAGCCCATGAGCTTATCATCTTCTTCTGATTTAGCTGTAACAATTATAATAGGTATATCCGAGCTTTTTCTTATGTTTTTACATACCTCAAAACCATCCAACCTAGGCATCATAATATCTAATATGACCAGGCTTACCTTTTTTTCATGAAATATTCTAAGAGCCTCAATTCCATCAACTGCCTCTAAAATCTGATAACCTTCTCTTTTAAAATAGTCTGCAACAAGCCTTCGCATTCTGTCTTCATCTTCAACTATAAGAATAGTTTTTTCCATTTAATCACATCCTAAGTTTAAAATTTTTATTCGTATCTTAATGCATCAATAGGATCCATCATGGCAGCCTTCCTAGCAGGGTATAATCCGAAAAATACACCAATTATGCATGAAAAAATGATTACTCCAATAGCAACTATAGGTGATATTACTGGCACAACATTTACAATGGATCCTGCTACAGTAGCTACAAGTATACCAAAAAGCATCCCAATTATTCCTCCTATTAAGGATAATATAATAGCTTCTATTAAGAATTGTAATAACACTGTTAGCGTGGTAGCCCCAAGTGCTTTTCTCAGCCCTATTTCTCTGGTTCTTTCTGTAACTGAAACTAACATAATATTCATAACACCAATTCCACCAACTAATAAGGAAATTCCTGCTACCGCTCCTATAAAGGTTGTAAAGATCCCTAATATGCTATTTATTTGAGATAACATCTTAAAGGAATTATCCGCAGAATAAACCTCACGTCCTCTGTTATTATGACGATTTTGAAGCAAATTTATTGTTTGATTTCCTGCAGCTTCTGTGTTAGCTTCTGATATTGCAGTGATTCCAAGAGAACTTATATTAAATTTATCCGTATACAAGGTTTGTAAATATGTAACTGGAACATAAACCGTAACATTTTGTTTTCTAAAACTAGCAAATAAACTTGTAGTTTTAGTTACGCCTATTATAGTTACAGTATTACTGGCCGAAGTAGAGCCTATCTTAAGTTTATTACCCACACAATCCTCATACCCAAATAAAGTTCTTGCAGAAGAGTCTGATATTACAGCCACATTTTTAGACTGCTCCACATCCTTATCTTCATAAAACCTTCCATAAGATAAAGTTAGATTATTTAGATACGTATAGTCTGCATCCCCAGCTATAATATTAGCAACCTCTACAGTCTTATTTGTTGAAGCTAAACCGGGTTTACTTACAACTACCCCTGCATATGCAACAAGTGAGAGCTTATCTTTTATTTGTTTTACATCCTCTAGTGTAAAATAGTCAGCTAAGCCAGCTTTTGTAGCATCTATACTAATGCTTACATTATTAGTTCCTAAAGCCAAGAATTGACTATTTATAGCTGCACGTCCCCCTTCTCCAAGGGATACTATAGTGATTACTGAACTTATGCCTATAATAATTCCGAGCATAGTAAGAAAGGATCTCATTTTATTTGATAATATACTGTCTATAGCCATTTTAAGATTTTCAATAATATTCATCCTTTACCTCCTACTCATATCTAAGTGCATCTATTGGATCTAGCATCGCTGCTTTTC
This sequence comes from Clostridiaceae bacterium, assembly GCA_036507955.1. Taxonomy (GTDB): domain Bacteria; phylum Bacillota; class Clostridia; order Clostridiales; family Clostridiaceae; genus DATCIH01. The sequence goes on from DATCIH010000053.1 coordinate 11,647, forward strand.
TGGCAGGATATATTCCAAAAAAGATTCCAACAGCGCAGGAAAAAAGTATAGCCAATATAACTGAAGCTATAGATAAGGTTGGTACTATATTAATGAAATATCCTATTAAGGAGGATATCCCTATACCTAAGGCCATTCCAATCAAGCCACCGATTAAAGATATTATTACCGCTTCGGTTAAAAATTGTAGCAATATAGAATTTGTTGTAGCTCCTATGGATTTTCTAAGCCCAATTTCTCTTGTCCTTTCTGTAACAGACACAAGCATAATATTCATAACCCCGATACCTCCAACAACAAGAGATATCCCTGCTACTGCTGTTATAAAAGTGGTAAATATCTTTAAAACATTTGTGATTTGAGAGGTTTGCGATAAAACACTGGTTGCTGTATAAACTTGACGATCCTTATTATTATGCTTTGCAGATAGTACATGAAGGGCAGAATTACCAGCAGCTTCAACATTATCCTTAGAGGTTGCCATGATCGACAGTGTATCCATATTAAAATCAGATGTATAAAGACTTTGAATAACATTTATAGGTACATAAATAAAGGAAGGCATCTTGGAATTTCCCTTTCCAAACATGGAGGAGGAAGCTATAATACCTATTATATTCACTGTTTTATTAATACCAGAATTACTTAAGGTAATTGTACTGCCCACTGCATTTGAAAATCCAAAAAGATCTTTTGCCGTTAATTCGTCTAAAACTGCTACCTGCTTTCCCGAATTAATATCTCCACTATTGAAAAATCTTCCATCAATAATATTATAACTATTTATATCTGCTAAATCTTCATTTCCACCAAATAATATAGCTGTTTTACTTTTAAGAGGTGAGCCTACAGTTGCTCTTTTGGTAGCTGTAGGGGAAGCATATCTTATTGTATTAACCCTATCCTTTAAATTCTTTATATCTTCCAATGTAAAATAATCACTAGAATTTGCTTGCGTAGGATCTATTGTTATATTAAGGTTTGCTGCACCAATTTGGTTTATTTGATCGTTTATAGAATTTTGACCTCCCTGTCCTAAAGAGACAATTGCAATTACAGAACTTATTCCTATAATAATTCCAAGCATGGTAAGGAAGGACCTCATTTTGTTCCCTATAATGCTGTTATAAGCCATTTTCAAGTTTTCTAAAAAATTCATGGTGTTCTCCTTTATATGATGAGCGTAAAACCACTATCCCTTTAGGGTAGCGGATGTAAACCCTGACTATCCTTGACTCTGAATATATTTTTCAATAATTTCCTTACTTACATTTTCGATACTACAAGCAAAATAACCATCTCTTCAAAATGTACGCTCATCCCAAAATTGTTTTCATAAATATATATGGTTGTTGTTTTGTCTCCATATTCTATAAGTGGATATTTGTTTTAGAAATCTTACACTATTTGCTATGAGTCCTTGATGTATAATCCATACACAAATCCTTTCATAAACTTATAAGGCGTTAATAAATCAACTCTAGGAACTTTCTTAATTTCGTTTAATCTTATATATGCTCCACCATTTTGAGTCCCTTTAACACTATAAATTTTTCCTTCATACTTAACTAAATCATTAGGTTGATAGAAATATTTAACTTTTCTTATTCTTCTTTGACCTTTTGAAAGTTTTTTACCCCTATATTTATGGAGGTTTTCAGAATTTAAATTCTTATTCCTAGTTCTTCTGCCACTATTTAAATCTCCACCACTTACCTTTTTATCAGTTCTTGTATCAATATATTTAGCATCATAAAATTTCTCTAATGAACGATTATTCCGTCTAACTTGCTCCACATTATAAATTTCTATACTTCTAACTTGATTAATACCTTTAGTTATTGCAAACGCATCATTACAATGAGCTTTTTCTATTTTGTTTTCTATTCTATGATTCTTTGTTATATATCCATAAGTTGAATAAATATTGTTATGACTTTCTTTCAACTTATTCACTAAATACCATCTAATCATACTCATAAAGGTAGCATCCTTGAATCCTCTAACTTTCTTCCCTTCCATGCACCAATCATATAGGAACTTGCCTTTTTTGTGATTAGGAGAGTTATGACACCTATTGCATAAAGTTATTAAATTATTAGGAGAATCTGTGCCACCTAAACTCTTATACTTGATGTGATGTACTTCTAATATTTGTTCTTTAACCTTGTTCTTACAGGTAGGATTTTGACATTTGTGGTTATCTCTATGAAATACATATTCTCTAGTATTCCAAAATCCCATCATATCTCCCTGTTGGTATTCTACTCCACTAATATTGTCATTTTTCATCTTTTGAATATCAAAATTAGCAACTTCAACAATACACTTATTAACAGGTAGAATCTTGTATAAACTATCAATAAATCTTATATGAGAATCTAATTTGTGTTGCAGGCTAGGTGCTAACCATCCTTTAGGTTTCGATTTTGTCCTATTATTCCATCTAGCTTTTCTATATCTTAATCTTGAGCGTCTCATTTTTCTATATCTTGACTTTTCGAGTAGTTTTTCTTTAATACCTCGTAGTAATTTTAATTCACCTACAATTAATTCTTTCTTTTCAGTTACAGCAGAAAATCCAACATTGTTATATCCACTATCAATTCCTAATGTAATATCCTGTTTGTATCCACTACTGCCAAAAATCAATTGAATTGTGAAGGGCTTAATTGTTACAACTTTTGCTTTCTTTTGTTTTAGCAATAACCTAGCTTTTCTAGGTGAAGTAGGCATTAATGCTTTCCCTATTTTGTTTAATACGTAGACTATCATAAAGTCTACCTCCTTTCAGAGTAGGTTCTCTTCGCCAATGTTATGCAAGGTTTTGAATATCTAACTCACTTCTCCTACCATCAGAGATGTTTAAAATCAGACCGTAGTGTTCAAGACTAGAGAAGTATCTTGAAGTACCTATATATTCTTACATAACGTAGCCAGTTAAGACTTAGGCTATTCAACCGACTTGTTTGGATTACTCCTACAAGCCACTACCCTTTAGGGTAGTTGGTAGTTCACAAGATTATTCTATCCACTACATCATCATCGGATATAATCTCACCATCTTTAAACCTTACAACCCGTCTGCAATATCTAGCGATATCTGGTTCATGGGTTACCATTATAACTGTAGCTCCTTCACTATTTAAATCTTGAAATATTTTCATGATCTCAATTGAGGATTTACTATCAAGATTTCCAGTAGGCTCATCAGCCATTATAACTGAAGGATTGTTTACTATAGCTCTTGCAATAGCTACCCTTTGTTTTTGTCCTCCAGATATTTCATTAGGCTTGTGTTTTATTCTATCCGTTAACCCCACTTTATCTAAAGCGGCAAGAGCTCTTTCCCTTCTTTGTTTTAAATGAACTCCTGCATAGGTCATAGGAAGCTCTACATTTTCAAGAACATTCATCCTTGGTAGAAGGTTGAAGGCCTGAAAAACAAAACCTATTTCTCTATTCCTTATAAAGGCAAGTTCCTTACTATTAAGATTAGATACATCTTTACCATTTAGTATATAATTACCACTGGTTACTCTATCAAGGCAACCTAGTATATTCATTAAAGTAGATTTACCTGAACCTGAGGGGCCCATTATTGCTGTAAACTCACCTTTGTTTATAGCTAAACTTACATTTTTAAGTGCAAAAAAATCAAATTCCCCTGAGAGATAATTTTTAGATATGTTTTTAACTTCTATCATAATTGAAACTCCTTTAGTTTATTTTACTAAAGCTCCATTTTTCAAAGTACTTACAGGATTTAGTATTACCTTATCCCCAACTTTAACTCCATCAAGTATTTGAGCTTCTGTATCAGATTCAAGTCCAAGCTTCACTGTATTCTCTACAGCTTTTTTATTTTCTACTATATAAACGTAGTCTCTACCTGTTTTATCTGATTTTATAGCTTCTTCTGGAATCTTAATTACACTGTTAACCTGGCCTAAAAGTATATTAACATCAGCGTCAAAACCCACCTTAAGTCCATCCACTTTATCTGTTATGTCTAAGTTCACTCCAATGGTTGCATCCGTAGCTCCAAGTGAAGTTTTAGCAGCTGGGTCCATAAAGGCTACCTTACCATTATAGTTTTTAGTGTTGTATGTAAAAACTACTGGCTCATTTAAAGATAATTTTGCTGCATCATACTTACCAACAGAAATATATCCTTCCAGGCTTGATAGATCCTGAACTGTTACTGCCACTATTGCGATGCTTGTATTTTGTCCTGCTAAGACGTTTGTAACTGTTACAGTTCCATCAAAATCTGCTGTTATTGAATCAACATTTTTAGCTAAATTGCTTTTAGCTGCATCAAGGCTAGCTTTTGCTGTTAATATTGAATTGCTAAGTTGATTAAGCTTCTCAGCAGAGATTGGTCCTAAAGCGCTCTTAGATGATTTAGTCGCGTTTAATTGCGATATTTGAGAATCTCTTGTTGCATATAGGCTGGGTTGAGATTGGGATATGCCTGTATTCAATAATAACTGATCATTAGTAACCGTAGCTTTATCTTGAGATGAAGTACTGTTTTGTAACCTACTTATCTCACTTTCTACCTGACTTATTTTACTATTGGTTACAGTTAGTTGATTCGTATAGTCATTAATTAATTGATCATAATTATAATCCGAAAGTTTTTGAGTATTAATGTTGTTTGTATTAATAGCATCATTTTTTGCACTTACTGCATTATTGTAAGCTATCTGAGCTTGGGTAACGGGTGTACTAAGATCATTCACCTGATAATTTACCATTACCTGACCCTTCTTAACTAAATCACCTACTTTAATATTCAAAGCGGTAACTTTTCCTGTTAGCGCATAATAATCTTTATAATTTTTAGATTTAATATTTGCGGTGGTTGAGAGGTAGGATTTAATATCTCCCGTTATAACAGGTGTTGTTTTTACAATTGTATATTTATTTTTATTAATTATTGACATTCTAAATCTTACAAATCCAAGAATAACTATTAATATCACAATTATTGCAAAAATTCTCTTTTTCATCGATTGCCCTCCTAAAAAAATATAGGTAGTGTAAAATTTTTTACACTCCTTTTTTGATTTATTCCTTATATATCAAGGGTTTCAGAGTTTTTTAGATGCAAAAAACAATGACCCCCTTAATTTCATGCTATAATTGAATCGCTTACTAAACAAAAATACACAT
>DATCIH010000054.1:0-35265 GCA_036507955.1 Clostridiaceae bacterium
CTGTATCTTTATAAGAAATACTTTCTAATATGAACAGGGACATACCTGCATCGTATGTTACGATCAAAATTGCTGCTTTTGAGCAAGAATATAGTAGCTTTATATAATTCTTGTTCGATAGGCAGGTGTGTCCCTGGATTAGATTATTCTTTGTTTCGGGGGATAAGGAAGACTAGTAGAATTGATGTCGGGGGTAAGCTGGAGCGGTGGTTATTTTGCTACCGTTCTAATATGAACAGGGACATACCTGCATCGTATGTTACGATCAAAATTGCTGCTTTTGAGCAAGAATATAGTAGCTTTATACAATTCTTGTTCGTCAGGCAGGTGTGTCCCTGAAATGAATTATTCTTTGTTTCGGGGGATAAGGAAGACTAGTAGAATTGATGTCGAGGGTAAGCTGGAGCGATGGTTATTTTGCTACCGTTCTAAGCTGAACAGGGACATACCTGCATCGTATGTTACGATCAAAATTGCTGCTTTTGAGCAAGAATATAGTAGCTTTATATAATTCTTGTTCGATAGGCAGGTGTGTCCCTGAAATTAACAATCATCTTCTTTTTGGAACAACTTAATTCCTCTTTCCCCTTATTTATGTTACTCCCCATATACTTTTACTATTTTCTGAACTAGCTTTTTCATTGCAGTTGCTTGAGATATCAAAGACATAACCACCAAGAAAAGTAGCATTTTCTCTTCATCTGCCTTATTGAACGTGTTATCAGATATTATAGAACTAAGCTTATCTAAATCTAACCCATCGCTGCCTATGAAATTAGTGAAGCTTTCTGCTTGAAGCTTTGAAAATATCTTGTAAGCTTTTTCCCAAGATATTAGATCATCATTCTTATCATTTATTTCATTAAAAGCCAAGGAAAATACTTTTTTTATTTCTTCTGTTGTAAGTATAGGCCTCATATAGCTTAAAAGAACTAGCTGAGCAAGATGTTCTTTAGTATATCCTCGTTTTTTCCCATCCTCAGGTTTTAATATAACTTCGCTTTTTATATAATTTTGTATAATATTATTAGTAAACTTCTCACCTTCAAATTTATCCTTTAGGAAATCGGTTACCTGAGATAGATATAAATCGTATTGTGGAAGCTCCTCGAAGGATAGATTGGTATTTTCCGAAATATCTTTTGCAATTTCTTTTACTTTATCCAAACTAAACTTTTCTTTTCCCACTTTTATCACCTCTATTTAATGTGTATAGTTTAAATTAATTATACAGTATATATAAACTCTTTACAAGTTATAATAAACAGTTTTTTTAATGTAATTCATAGTATACTAACGAAAACGAGAGGTAATTAAAGCCATTCCCTTTTATAGTTTGTTTTCTATGTATAATAACCCCATATGCGTTATTATTATACTTGTAATGTAGTATTGATTACTATATAATATGTTTAGAAAATAATTTTATAAATATTTAGGAGGTGATATTTTGAAAAAGAGATCTATTTTATTGCTTATCTTATTAACTTTCTTTTTTTTAATAGCTAATACTTTAGGTCCAGAACTGGCTAGTTTAATTCATTCTCAGAAAGCATATAGTATTTATACCGTGCAAGCAAAGGGTTCTTCAGGATTCCATTCTGGTAGTTTTAGCTCATCAAAATCATCTGGAGGGTTTAAGTCTGGTACCTTTAGTAGTATTCCAAAAGCTAGCTCAAGTAGTTCAACAGGTTCTGGGTCATCACTCTTTGGCAGTGGTGGAAACAGCCATAGTTTTATCCCAATACCAATGTTTTCTCATTCATATTTTGGATTAGGAAATGGTATTATTGGTGGATTCGGTTCAATTTTTCTAAAGTTTCTTGTTGTTGTTGTTATCATAATTGTTATTCGCAGAATGTTTAAAAGACATTAAAAATATTAGGAGGAATAAAAATGAGTGTATTATCAAGAGTTTCAAACATGTTTAAAGCAAAGGTGAACACAAAACTAGATGAAATGGAAAATCCAATAGAGTTATTGGATCAGAAAATTCGTGATATGGAGGAGAGCTTAAATACAGCAAAGCTATCTGGTGCTCAAGTTCTTGGCAATGTTCACGAAGTAGAATACAAAATGAAGGAAGCTATTGCGGAATCCAAAGAATTCGATGAAAAAGTAAAACTTGCTTTAAGTAAAGGTAATGAAGATTTAGCTAAGAAAGCTTTAGAACGAAAGCTTAATTCGGATAAAAGCGCTAGCTCTTTACAATCTAGCTTTGAAGAAGCCAGTAAAAAGGGACAAGTAATTAAAAAAAGCCTTAAGGATTTAGAGGATGAAATACAAAAGACTAGAACCTATAGAGATGAAGCTGCTGCAAGGCTTAATAATGCAAATGCTACACAAAAGGTGAATGAGATATTATCGAATGTTAATACTTATAGTAACAAAATAAATTTAGATGATATTGAAAGAAAAATAGAAAAGAAGGAAGCTATGGCAGCAGGTCTAGGAGACTTAAAGATAAACGATCCCCTTGAGGATGAGTTTGAAAAGCTGAATACATTAGATTTAGATGCTGAACTTTTAAAGTATAAGAAAGCAAAGGTGGAGTAATGGGAAAAGCTGAGGAATTTTTAAAAGAAGAAAGAAAATATTATGGTAAAATATACGCTGAAATTTCCTTTGCTATAGATAATACCTCTACATTTCTGTCTGAAGAAGATAAAAAGAAACGAAAATTTATAGTTAAGCTTCCCTCAATAAAAAATTATGTTGATATTATTGAAGCCTCTTTAGGAGAACTAAAACAAGAAGGTTTAAGGAGCATATTTAAGGGTGATAAATATACCTCCTTGGTTAAGAGTTATAAAAGCGATAATGAAGCTTCTTTAAAGCAACTTGAAAAATGCTATTCCTGTAGTTGTTTAAATTGCATATCTTTGTGTAAATTTGAAAGCTGCCATGGCTGTAGGGAGGCTTCAAATATTGAGTCCTGCGATCATAAAAAAATAAATGTATCTAAATATACTAGCTTCACTATTGACTTAATTAATAGCAAAAGCGGTAGGATGGATAAATATAAAGTTTTAGCGACCTTAGAGGACTGTAACAAAAATAAAAAATACATAATCCTTCAAAACCTTAAGGATTTCAATGATAAATATATTCTTTATTACGATACAGGTATCCACGAGGATACCTACGGAGAAATAAAAGATGTAGAAGAATTTGATTATATCCTTACTACCTTTGAAGAGGTTGATGTCTAAAATTAATTCATAAGTCGACATTATTTTCAAATTATATTTGATTTAATCCACATATGAAACTTCAAATTAATCAATTAATATAAACTATCCACAATTTTCAATAGTTATCAACATATTATGTGGATAACTTAAAGGGCCTGCTTAATTTATTTGCCCCGTTTAGACAAATAGATATCAACTTTATCCACAGTTTCATTGTTAACATACTGTTAAGTAAATGTGGAACAAAGTGTTGTTTTAAAATTTACACCTTCAATTCTCACACTACGTATTTAATTATGGCATTAATATTTTACATATTAATGCCATTTTTTTGTTCATTTTTTATACTTTTATTAAAGGATAACCGTAAGGGTTTGCCTAAATATGTCTGAACATACGGTCGTATTTTACGTACTGATTGTATGTCAAAGGGACACACCAAACTGATGGTGTGTCCCTTTTAACAACTTTCTTTTAGGCTATTTATAATTTCTTATAGCTTCCTCTAAAATATCCATTGCTAAGTCCATGTCTTCTATTGTTACATTGAGTGGTGGGAGAAGCCTAATGACATTTTCCCCTGCTCTGGTTAATAATAATCCCTTTTCATAACAACTATTAATTATGGCCTTAGGATCTACTTTTAAGCTTATACCTAAAAGCAATCCCCTTCCTCTTATTTCATCTATTACATCATACTTAGCTTTAATATCATTAATCTTTTGGATTAGATAGTTACCTTTTTCTTTAACCTTCTCAACTACGCCACCCTCAACAAGCTCCGAAATAACTGCTAAGGACACAGCAGACGCTAAAGGATTTCCTCCAAAGGTACACCCATGATCCCCTGGTACAAAGGCACTACCAACCTTTTCATTTGCAATTATTGCTCCAATTGGGAATCCACCAGCTAAAGCTTTTGCCAGACACACTATATCCGGAACCACTCCAAATTGTTCATAGGCAAATAAACTTCCAGTTCTTCCCATGCCACATTGAACCTCATCAAAGATTAGAACAACCTCAAATTTGTCGCATAGCTCTCTTACTTCCTTTAAAAAGTTGATATCAGCAGTAACGATTCCACCTTCTCCTTGGATTGGCTCAATTATAACAGCGCAGGTTTCTGAATTAATTTTTTTCCTCACATCTTCAATATCATTAAAATTTGCATACATAACTCCAGGTATTAAAGGCATGAAGGCTTTCTGATACTTCGGCTGTGCTGTTACAGTTAATGCTCCCATTGTTCTTCCATGGAACGAATTCTCCATAGAAAGAATAATGTTTTTTTCTTCTCCGCCTTTAATTTTGCCATATTTTCTTCCTAGCTTTAAAGCTGCTTCTATTGCTTCAGTTCCGCTATTACAAAAAAATGCCATATCAAGCCCTGAATACGTACATAACTTTTCTGCAAGTAAAATATTAGGCTCGCTCCAATATATATTTGATACATGCATGAGCTTTGCACTTTGCTCAGTTATAGCTTTAATTATGACTGGGTGACTATGCCCTAAACAGTTAACTGCTATCCCTGATACAAAATCTAAATACTCTTTTCCATTAGTATCGTACAACTTAGATCCAATGCCATGATCAAATATAACATCTAATCTACCATAATTCTTCATCATAAATTTTTTACTTTCTTCTAAATTACTCTTTGACACTCTTCAAGGACCTCCTTACCAACAATTCTTGTTCCACTACCATTAAAAATATCCAGTAACAAGCTATGTTCTTTTCTTCCATCAATTAAATGTACATTACAGGTGCCATTTTCTATAGCATCAATGCAACATTCCATTTTAGGAATCATACCGCCGGTAATTATGCCCTCGTCTATATAGGCCTTTATTTCGTCCTTAGTTATTGAAGAAATAAAGGAGGATTTATCGTTAATATCTTTGTATACTCCTTCTACATCTGTTAAGATGATTAGCTTCTCAGCATTAAGCTCAGAGCTAATGAAGGAAGCCGCATAGTCTGCATTGATATTGTAGACATTTCCTTTAGAATCACAACCAATTGGAGATATAACAGGTACATAATCATTATCTATTAGATCTACTAAAAGATTTTTGTTTATGCTAATTACTTCCCCAACATAACCGATGTCAATCACCTCATCCTCATCATACAAAACCTTATGCTTTGCTCTGATAAGATTGCTGTCTCTTCCACTGATACCTATAGCGTTTACTCCGTTTCTGCTTAAATTGGCTGCTATCCGCTTGTTAACATGTCCGGACAAGACCATTTCGACTATTTCCATAGTTTCCCGATCTGTAACTCTAAGGCCTTTTACAAATTTGCTTTCAATACCTGCTCTTTGGAGCCAAAGATTAATTTCTGGGCCACCTCCATGGACTATAACCAAGTTAATACCCATACTTTTTAATCTTATTACATCTTCAATGAAGGCTTTTTGGTGCTCTTCACTTTTCATGATGCTGCCACCATACTTCACAACGAACGTCTTGCCACTATATAATTTCATATAGGGTATAGATTCTATTGATATTGATAAGTCTTTAATATCCACTCTCCCCACCAACCTTTTGTTGATATTTACATTTTAGATTTTTTGAGAATCTGAATTTATTATACTATTAGTATTATAATTATACAAGAATTATTTTGATTTTTTTTTTAATTTTCTATTGCATATATATTTATTATTATGTATAATTCATTGTAAACAGTAATATGCTTCATGTGGAGGTTTTGAAATTATTTATCTCAGCCAAAATGTGTAGCCTCCACGTATACATTGATTTTTCTGTTAAGAGAAATTATATGAAACTATTTTGTATTTTCAGAATAGTTATACAATTTTTGGATGAGAAGAAAGATAAGCTTCTTAAAAATATTATATGCATAATATTTGCATAGTTATACATATTTTATTTATGTGACTCATATTCAAATAAATAATTTTATCAATCGTATTAAAGAAAGGATGTTGATATTGAAGATATTAAAAAACAAATCTATAACTGATGTTCCATTTTTTAAAGCCTCAGGGGTGCATATAGGCGTTAGAAGAAATAAAAATAAAAAGGATTTATGTGTTATCTACAGTGAAAAACCTGCTGTTGGAGCTGCTGTATTTACAAAGAACATAATTAAGGCTGCCCCAGTATTATTAGATATGTTACATATAAAGTCAGATAATATTAGAGCAATAGTAGCTAACTCTGGTAGTGCTAATGCCTGCACTGGTGAAAAGGGTTATAAGGATGCTTTAGAAATGGCCATAGTTTGCGCTAAGCATTTAAATTTGAAGACAGAAGAGGTAATAGTTGCGTCTACTGGGGTTATCGGCCTTGCCCTTCCTATGGATATAATAATCCCTGGAATCAAGGAATGCTGTGATAATTTAAGCTACGAAGGTGGACCTGATGCTTCTGAAGCTATAATGACTACTGATACCTTTAGCAAAAAAATTACTGTTGAATTTGAATTGTCAGGGAAAATATGTACCATGAGTGGTATAGCTAAAGGTTCTGGTATGATACATCCTAATATGGGTACTATGTTAGGATTTGTTGTAACCGATGCAGCTATAAGCAAAAGTTTGCTTTCAAAGGCCCTCTCAGATAGCGTTGAGGACTCATATAACATGGTTTCTGTAGATGGGGATACAAGTACTAATGATACAGTTGTTGTTTTAGCTAATGGAGCCTGTGGTAATAATTTTATAGATAAAGAAGGTTCTGACTTCACCTCCTTTATGGACGCCTTAAACTTTGTAAATAAAGAATTATCTAAACAAATAGCCAAGGATGGAGAAGGTGCTACAAAACTTGTTGAAGTTAATTTATATGGAGCTAGAACAAAAAAAGATGCTAAAATCCTAGCAAAATCTATAATAACTTCAAGTTTAGTAAAGGCGATGATGTTTGGAAGTGATGCTAATTTGGGTAGGATTTTTTGTGCCTTAGGCTATTCTACAGGTGAGTTTGAACCTATGAAGGTAGAAATTAGTTTTAAGTCTGAAGAAGAAGAGATTACAGTTGCACAGGATGGCTTTGGTCTAAATTTTGATGAAGCTAAGGCAAAAGCAATCCTAGATAGAGATAAGGTTAACATTATAGTAAAACTACATGACGGTGATTATAATGCAACAGCCTGGGGCTGTGACCTAACCTATGATTATGTAAAAATTAATGGTTCCTACAGAACCTAGATTAAAATGAATTGGGACACAACATTAGTTTGTGTCCCAATTCATTTTAATCGTATTAATTTATTATCTACAAAGGTGTGTACATATCCTTTTAGTCCCTATGTAAGCGGTCTTACTGCCATATCTAATTAAATTACTTTTTCTGTGAGCTTGCGTAATCTGCTAGAAATTTTTCTATACCAGCATCCGTTAAAGGATGTTTTATCATCTGAAGAATAACATTATATGGTATAGTTGCAATATGAGATCCTGCTTTTGCACAATCTAATACCTGCATAGGTGTTCTTATACTTGCAGATATAATCTCTGTTTCAATACCATAATAATCAAATATCTGAGCTAAATCCTGAATTATCGGAAGTCCTCCATTACCTATATCATCTAGCCTACCAAGAAAAGGACTTACATAACTTGCTCCTGCCTTCGCTGCTAGTAGTCCTTGCTGAGCTGAGAATATTAACGTAACATTAGTTTTAATCCCTTCCTTGGAAAGAACACTCACTGCCTCAAGACCCTCTTGGCACATTGGTATTTTTATAACTATGTTTTTATGAAGCTTTGATAATTCTCTTCCTTCCTTTATCATTTCTCCTGCTATAAGGCTTATTACCTCAGCACTAATAGGGCCATCCACAATACCACATATCTCTTCAATAACTTCTTTTATGTCTCGGCCTTCTCTTGCTATAAGAGAAGGATTAGTGGTTACACCATCTAGGATTCCTAACCTACTTGCTTTTCTTATTTCTTCTACGTTTGCTGTGTCAATAAATATCTTCATTCTCTTACTCCTCATACTTTTATTTCTTTTATTATATCATAATTCCTTTAAAGTGAAAAACTATTGGTAAATTGTATGATTTATTAAGTATAATTATTTTTAGTACAAGCCATTCGACATGATCTAATAAACATACCCATATAATTACTATTTTATTTTAAATGTATTAATATATTTAAATATATTGTAAACTAATCCTAAAAGCCTTATATTGCAATGCTTGTACATATAATTAGCACCCAATTAAATTACATTTTGATATTGACTTTTGAATATTATGGTAGTATATTTACTTTAGATGTAAGTAAATATGATTTTTGTAAGTTGCAAAAGTTTATTTAAAGTTTATTATTGACTTTAAATGCAAAATTTGCTATCATTAAAATAACGAATGTGTCGAATGATGTAAATTAAGGAGGAATATGAATGAAATCAACAGGTGTAGTTAGACGAGTAGATGAACTTGGAAGGATAGTTATTCCAATTGAGTTAAGACGAACTCTTGATATTGCTGAAAAAGATGCTCTTGAAATATATGTTGACGGAGAACAGATTATACTAAAGAAATATGAACCAGCTTGTATATTTTGCGGAGATGCTAGAGACGTAATTAACTATAGAGGAAAGAACATATGTCAATCCTGTATGGGAGTATTGAAAGCAGACAAATAGTAGTTTTTAATTGGGATTTTAATTGGGATATAATAAAGCTGAGCTTTATTATATCCCAATTATTTTTTTGCTTTCTAAGCTGAACAGGGACATACCTGCATCGTTTGTTACGATCAAAAATGCTGCTTTCGAGCAAGAAAATAGTAGCTTTATACAATTCTTGTACGCTGGGCAGGTGTGTCCCTGAAATGAATTATTCTTTGTACCGGTAAAGAAGGATGACTAGTAGAATTGATGTCGGGGATAAGCTGGAACGGTAGTTATTTTGTTGTCGTTCTAAACTGAATAGGGACACACCTGAAGGTGTATCCCTAATTATACTATTTATTATTGCAATTAATTTATCATTCTTCTAGCAACATAGTAATCACTAAAATCATCTAGCGCTGCTAAAGAAACCACTTCTCCGCTAAAAGGTGCCTGAATTACGACTCCATTGCCTGCATATAAAGCCACATGATGAACGTCTCTTTGATCTCCAAAATATATTACATCTCCAGGTTGAAGATTTTCTTTAGCCACATAAGTACCTACCCCATTCATAGTTTCGGTTGTACGCCTACCATTAAACGAGATTCCAAAATGATCATAGACATATATAACAAAACCAGAACAATCAAAGGATTTATGACCTATATATTTACTTAAAAAAGCTGCTGCATCTGCAATTCCGTTGCCCTCATATCTCCACCCCATGTTATTAATTATTTGATTAATGTAACTAGTAGTTAAAAGCTCTCCATTTCCTCCCCATACATATGGACAACCTTGAAGAACAAAGTTATATGCATATGCAACAACTGCATTTGAGGTAGCTGGTGTAAGTCCTCTAGAATTATCAACTTTAGGCATGGAAGCATAAATTTTTTCTATACTACTTTGAGCTGCTTGTACCTTTGCTTTGCTTGCAGCAATCTGTACAGAGTATTGTGATTCCTGTGCTTTATATTGAGTAATCAATTGACTTTGATAAGCTTGACTACTACTTAGTGCAGAAAGTTTCGTTTCACTGGTCGTCTTAAGACTTACAAGCTCTGCATTCTGTCCATCTAAAGTTGTCTTCTTTTTATTTATATCTTCTTTCTTTACATTCAAATCAGCAATAAGTTGATTGTCATATTGAATTAGACTTTTTACAATTCCGAGCTTGTCCAAAAAATTACTAAGTCCATTTGAATCAAGTAAAATCTCAACATATCCGGGAGAGCCATTTTTGTACATAGCTTTCATTCTTTCATCATAAAGCTTTTGCTCTGTTACAATGCCTTCTTCTGCAGTTTTAAGTTGACCCTCTGTGGCAACAATATTTACCTGGGTTGTTGCAATACTTGCTTTAATCCCATTTAACTGGGTTATCATAACTCCAATTTGTGAATCTAGCTGATAAATACTTGATTGTATAGCCTTCCTTTTATCTAATGAAGCATTTATCTTATTCTGCAAATCCTTTTGCGAACTAGCCTGTTCATTGATAACACCATTCTGTTGGTTTATTTGATCATCATACGGTGTAGCTAAAACAACGGTATTTACTGCTAAAATTATAGCTATAGTAGCAGCAACTGAAATAATTCTTTTATTCAACAACACACCCCCTACGTCTTCCACTATATTATAGCACCGATTTACAAAAAGTCATTGATTTTAAAATATTATAAACAAAATATCTACAAATAATCCTATAACTTTAGAGAATATTTGTAGATATCTGATTTTGGTATTTCCCTTTCATGAGCTACAGCTTTTATAGCTTCCTTTTTATCCATTCCTGAGTCCATATATGCCTTTATATGTTCCTCTATAGACATTCCTTCCCATCTTGCTTTTTCTTCTTCCTTTATAGTTTCTACTTTTTTGCCCTCCATAATTAATACATATTCGCCCTTCGGCTCCTTTGTATCATAGTATTTCAAAGCAGTTTCTATATCCATTCTAAGAATTTCTTCATGAAGCTTTGTCATCTCCCTGCATAAGCTCAATTTTCTATTTCCAAAGCTGTCCAGTAAGAATCCTAAAGTAGCTCTTAATCTGTGAGGTGCTTCATAAAATATAACAGTCTCCTTCCTATCCTTAAGCTCTAATATTAATTCCTTCCTTTCTTTATTTTCCCAGGGAAGAAAGCCTTTAAATATAAAGCTAGTTGTATCTAACCCTGAATATACTAATGCTGTAATAGAAGCGCATGCTCCGGGTATAACCTCCATAGGTAGATTTTCTTCTATGCAAGCTCTTATTATTACACTTCCAGGATCAGAAATTCCAGGGGTTCCTGCATCTGTTACTAAAGCAACATTCTTCCCTTCTTTAAGCTTTCCTATTAGGTCCATTGCACTTGATCTTTCATTATGCATATGATAGCTTATAAGTGGTTTCTTAATATTGAAATGGTTAAGTAGCTTAATGCTTTGCCTTGTATCCTCCGCTGCTATAATATCTGCTTTTTCTAAGGCTTCTAATGCTCTTAGAGTTATATCCTTCAAATTACCTATAGGAGTAGCTACAATATACAATTTACCTATCATGTTTTAACTCCCTTCAATTGTATCTCTACCGTATATTTCATTAATATCCTTTGAAAACTTCTTTTTTCCATCCCTATCTAAATCATATACAAACAAAGGCCTTTTCCACTTTAAAAATGCTCCTCCATCTCTTTGACCTTCTATCAGCACTATATTTGGTGACTTATTAACATCAGGATGAACTAATTGAACCTCCTTTGGCTCAATCCGATATTCTCTCATAAGCTTAAATATGTCTATCAATCTTTCAGGCCTATGAACCATGTAAAACCTACCATTATCCTTTAATAATATTCTAGCAGCAGAGATTACGTCCTCTAGATTGCAGCATATCTCATGCCTAGATATAGCCTCCTTATAATCTTCATTGTGTATTCCCGTGCCCCATGGCTTATAAGGAGGATTTACAGTTACCACATCTGCCTTAGGAAACCCTTTTAAGACTTCCTTATCTTTAATATCTCCAGTAATTATCTTTATTACAGCTTCTAGCTTATTATAAAGCACAGAACGAGAAGCCATCTCTACCATATCCTCTTGCAACTCAATACCGCATATTGAGTCTGCCTGGGTTTTCCCTGCTAATATTAATGGTACTATTCCAGTGCCAGTACACATATCAACAACCCTATTATTCTTTTTTACTTTAGCGAAATTAGCTAATAATACTGCATCTACCCCAAATCTAAAAGTCTTCTTCTTTTGTATGATTCTAATACCTTTTATCTGCAAATCATCTAAGGTTTCATCCTCAAAAATATATTCCATATAATCACTCCAACTTTATTATTAACCTATATAATTTCTTTAATCAAAAAAGAAGACATCCACAAGATGCTCCTTAAATATTGCGCTCATTGCGAGTGCACTTTATTGGCCACTATTATTACTTAATATGCTGTCATATTTAGTATCATATACCACAATATCTACTCTTCTATTCTTAGCTCTACCTTCTATTGTGGTATTTGCCGCTATAGGCCTTGTCTCCCCATAACCCGTAGCTGATATCTTAGAAGGAGATATATGACATTGATTTATTAATAGTCTCGTAACGGTTGAAGCTCTCATAGCAGATAAATCAAGATTATCAGCAAATTTACCTCCGTTTATTGGTACACTATCCGTATGGCCTTCAATTGAAATAGAATTCGGCAATTTAGTAAGCATATTGCCTATACCAACAAGTTTAGCTATGGACCCAGCTATAATTTCTGCCTTTCCAGTATCAAAGAAGAAGGTATCTGTTATATTAATTACCAGACCCTTTTCCTGAACGGAGGTTGAAACATTAGAGGTTAGCCCATTTTTAGTTAGGTAGTTATCTACTTCTTCTTTAACTTGTTGCATACTTGTATCAATAGGAAGGGTAATAGCTGCATCTATTGGGGATGAATCAGTAGGAGTTGCATCGGTAGTTGTAGATTGTGTAGCCAATATATTATTACCGCCAGATCCTGACATAGCAGAATTCAAGGATTTTGAAAGTGCCTTAAACTTATCTTTGTCTATGTTACTCATTGAATACATAACAACAAAAAATATCATTAGAAGAGTAATCAGATCTGAATAGGTAAGTAACCACCGTTCACTGTTAGCTTCTTTTTCTTCCTTTCTCTTTCTCATTAAACTTCAGCCTTCTTATCTTCTGCATCATATAGTGCTAGTTGTTTTGTATCCAAGAAGCTTTTCAGTTTTTCAGCTATAGTATTTGGATTAACACCTTCCTGAATAAATAAAATTGCTTCTGTTATTAATTCCTTTTCAGTGATTTCCTCTTTGCTGATAGCTTTAAGACGGGAGCTTATTGGCAGCCACATCAAATTTGCAAAGGCAACTCCATAAAGGGTAGCTATAAAAGCGGTTGCTATCTTAGGCCCTAGTGAATTAGGGTCGGTTAGATCACCAAGTACATGAACGAGCCCCATTACTGTTCCTATTATACCCATGGTAGGGCTATAGCCCCCTGCTGCTCCGAACATCTCCACTCCAGCCTTATGTCTATCCTCCATCATCATTGTCTGTAACTCTAGTATGCCCCTAACTGAAGCAGGCTCAACTCCATCAACAATCATTTGAAGTCCTTTTTTTATGAACGGATCCAAATTGCTATCACTTGATATTTCGCCTTCGATACTTAGTAGTCCGTTTTTCCTTGTTTTAAAAGCTAAATCCTTAAAATATATTATAAGTTTTACTGTATCCCTTTCTTTGTTAGTAAAAGCAACTTTAAATAAAATTCCTAGTTTAGCAACATCCTTTATTGGAAATGAAACCAACAAGGTTGCTATTGTACCTCCGAAAACTATTACTGCTGAAGTAGGTGAAAGCAATGCCATTAGCTTACCTTTCTCCATCATGAACGCCAAAATCATGCAACCAAATCCAAGCACTAATCCTATTATCCCTGTCAATTTTCTACCCCCTATCTTAAGTACATTACTAATCACTTATATATTCGTTATTAATCTGTTTTTCTTTAATGCAAATATTTTCTAAAATTCAAAAGCTTCCACTTCTTCTTCTCTTGGAAGCGCCTCTTGTGCTCCAAACCTAGTCACCTTAATTGCAGCTACCCTACTAGCATAATCTATTGCTTCCTCAAAGCTTTTTCCTTTGGATATTGAAGTACATAGACCTCCAATAAATGCGTCTCCGGCACCAGTTGAATCAATTGCTTTAACCTTATAGGCAGGCTTATTATATACATTTTCCCCTTCAGAATATATTACCCCTTCACTTCCTAATGTAATAATTACCTTATTAACCCCTTTATTAATAAATATATTGAGTAACTCCTCATAGCTTGTCTTATCATCTAGGGATAATAGATCTCTTGCTTCAATTTCATTTGGTATCAATATATCAATCTTTTTATATAATTCGTCCTTAAGCACCGAAGCTGGAGCAGGGTTTAATATAACCTTAGTGTCCATCTCCTTTGCTTTATCTATAGCCCACTCAACTGTTTCCATAGGAATTTCAAGCTGCATTAAGAGGATTTTAGATCTTTTTATTAGCTCCTCTAAACCTAATAAATTTTCATGGCTACATTTACTATTTGCTCCACTATATAAAATAATGGTATTTTGCCCATTAAAAACATTTATAAGAGCTGTACCTGTAGGTGTATTAGTCCTTATAACACCAGATATATCTACATTGTTATTTTTAAGATTTTCTGCAAGTAACCTACCATATTCATCCTCACCTAAACATCCTGCAAAGGTTATCTTGCCTCCGAGCCTGCCTATTGCAACCCCCTGATTATTACCTTTACCTCCTGGCATAATATAAAAATTAGTTCCTCTTATAGTTTCTCCTGGTTTTGGATTCCTTTCAGACTCGATAATTAAATCCATATTCAAGCTTCCAATAACTAGTATATCAATATCTTTTACCATTTTAAGCCTCCATTTATGACCATTCTATATGTACAAAAAAGACCGTCATAGGACAGTCTTTTTGTTTATTCCAAAAGAATAAAAAATTTAGATTTTAATTTAATCTTGTACTGGAGCACCAGTTGGGCAAACTCCTGCACAAGCTCCGCAATCGATGCAAGTATCTGCATCTATAACATATTGAGAATCGCCTTGGCTGATTGCACCAGTTGGGCATTCTCCAGCGCAAGCTCCGCAGCTGATACATGAATCTTCAATCTTATATGCCAAAGTAAAGCACCTCCTAAATTATTTTTATGGTTGTCCATAAACATTTATGGTTGTCCATAAACATTCTAACATGTTTGTTCCTATTTTAAAAGATATTTTTTATAGCCACTAATATTTCGCTTTTGGGCACTAACCGTTCATTTTTAGGCACCAAACTTCCACCTTATTAGGTATCTATAACACTGTATAGCCCAAATCCTCTACACAATCTATTAGCTGTTCAAGCTTCAAAAAATAATTATCATAGACTACACTCACTTCATGTTTTTCAGAACTTACTTCACAAGCAACTACCCCTTCATTATAGGCAATAGCTTGTCTTATTTTATTTACATCCTCTAGTGTGCGCATCTCTAATACTTTTAAAACAGATTTCAAGTAGAATCACTCCTTAGTTTTCCTTAAAAAGGTCTTTGATGACTTCTGCATCTATTCCTTTATCTTCAATTTCTATCTTTATCTCACGATCGTCTATAATCCCTTCATAGCTTCCTGTTATAAGACTTACTTCAGTTATCGGAGTATCTACCAATACTTCTTCCTCATCTTTATTATGAATTTTTATCCTTACCATTTCTTTTATGATATTGTTCATTACCACTTCTCCTCGTCCCCTTGGAGAATCAACAATAGAGCCAACCCTTGGTAACCTTTTCCTTATATCCTCATAGGTATCCTGTTCATAGTTGAGGCAACACATAAGCCTGCCACAAATACCAGATATTTTAGAAGGGTTAAGGGATAGATTTTGTTCCTTTGCCATCTTTATAGATACAGGAACAAAATCGCCTAAGAATGTGGAACAACACATAGCCCTTCCGCAAGCGGCTAGACCACCTATCATTTTTGCTTCATCTCTAACCCCAATCTGCCTAAGCTCAATACGTGTTCTGAATATAGTTGCTAAATCCTTTACAAGTTCTCTGAAATCAACCCTGCCATCTGCAGTAAAGTAAAAAATCACCTTGTTATTATCAAAGGTATATTCCGCCTCAATAAGCTTCATATCAAGCTTGTGACTTACTATTTTTTCAGTGCATATGACAAAGGCTTCCTTTTCCTTTTCCATGTTTTCCTTAAATTTTTTATCATCTTCTTGAGTAGCTTTTCTAATTACCGCCTTTAAAGGAGCTATTATATCCTTGCTTTCGACCTCTTTAGGGCCAATCACGCATTCTCCATATTCTATTCCTCTAGCCGTCTCAACGACTACATTATCACTTTTCTTTGCCCCGGTGGTTAAAGGATCAAAATAATACACCTTACCAGCTTTTTTAAATCGTACTCCAACTACTGTTAGCATGCTGCTATACCTCCATCATCTTAAAAATCATAGTGTCATAAACCAGTGCCAAATTTACATTGCTTAAAAGGAATCCACTAGCTTCCGCTACTATATCAAGCACCGAATTTAATCGACTTATGGAAACCATACTGGCTATTTCCTCTATTTCTTTTATCTTATCAATATTTAATAATAACTCTGTTACACCAGTTTCTTTATAAACCATTATATCTCTAATAAAACAAACCAACCAAGTTAGTATTTCCTTCCAATTATCTTTATCTTTAGCAAAAAAACTTTCCATGTCTAATCCTGCTTTTTTGTTTTTTTCACTAATATATTTAAGTATCAATAAAGTCTTATCTCTTAAAGCTCTAAAATCTGCATCCTTTATAAATTTGTCTACCCTTCCAGGTATACCTTCACTAAAGGAAATCATTACTTTTTTATCTTTTCCCGATAAATCTCCATATTCTTTCGCAATGTACGCTACCATTTCTTTTTTAGTTAACCTTCTTAATAAATGGGTTTGACATCGAGACTTTACAGTTTCTAATATGGTTTCTGTGTTTTCACAAAGAAGTATAATGTATACCCCTTTGGGAGGTTCCTCAATTGTCTTTAAAAATATATTTTGTGCAGAGTGTGTCATTTTATCCGCTTCATGGACTATAATAACCTTTTTATCCCCTTCGTAGGGTTTCTTGTTTACTTCCTCGATTATACTTCTTATCTCATCTGCCCCTATGGAGAGTTTGTTGTCCTTTACCCTCCAAGTGGCCAGATCCACGTAATCTCTATCCTTATCCCTTCCTAATATCCTTAAGGCAAATTCTCTGGCAACCAGACTTTTACCTAACCCTTCTTCTCCAAAAATAATATGGGCATGAGATATTCGGTTTTGCAAAATTGATCCTTTGATACTATTTCTAATAACTTCATGTCCAATAATATCACCAGTATATAAATTATCTTTTCTTTCTATTTCTTGAAACTTCTCTTTTGACATCAGATCTTAATAAACTTATCAACATCTACAACAAATATTGTTGCACCACCTACTTCTACCTCAACTGGATAAGGCACATATATACCTGTGGATCCTGCCACTGGCGAAGGAGAGGTAACCACCTGATTTCTTGTTCTACAAGTATCCTCTATCACTTTTAGAACAGTTTCACTCTTATCATCCTCAACACCTATCATCAAGGTTGTATTTCCTGACTTTAAGAAACCTCCTGTTGTAGCTAGCTTAGTTACTCTAAACCCTGCATCTGTTATTGCATCTATAAGTTCACTCGCATCATCATCTTGAACAATGGCCATAATTAGTTTCATGAAAAATCCTCCTTTATATTTTAAACCTATTAATTATTAATTATATCATAATTCTTTTCCATTATCTATTAATCGTTATATTTTGACTATAACATCTTTACATAACAAAGGTTTGAATTTTATTCAGAATTTCTTTATGAACCTCTATTAGTTCCTTTGTAGCATCAATAATCATAATATCCTTTCCCTTTGATAGCTCTATGTAGCCTTCATAAACCTTTTTATGAAATTCCAAGCCACTATTTTCTAATCTATCAAGTTTTTTTTGTTCAGCCTTTCTTTTTAGACCTAACTCAAAGGGAATCATAAGCATAAATGTGAAATCTACAATAAGGCCTGATAAGGCGGCTTCATTAATGCTTTTAATATTATCAATGCCCAAATTTCTACCTATTCCCTGATATACAATCGATGAGGTTACAAATCTATCACAAATAACCATTACTCCCTTTTCTATTGCAGGCTTAATAACCTCCTCAACAAGCTGAGCTCTTGATGCTGCGCATAATAAAGCTTCACACATAGGACTCATATTTATGTTTTTATTATCTAAAATAATAGTTCTTATCTTTTCACTTATATTAGCACCCCCAGGTTCTCTAGTACATAATACTTCTTCACCCTTTTCTTTAAAATATTGCTCCAAGAGCTTTATTTGAGTTGATTTACCGCAGCCATCTGGACCCTCTAGAACAATGAGTAAACCTTTTTTCATAACTTTCTCTCCTTTTAGCTTATAATTACTGATATTTTTGTATCTTCCATGCCATTTAAAGAAATATTGTTTTTTAAATAATATTCTATAACTTCTAAAGTTTCCATATCTATGATCTCCCCAGGCATAATAATAGGCACCCCCGGCGGATAAGGTATCACAGCTTTTCCACATATTCTACCTAAGGAACCCTTCAATTCAATATAGAACTTTTTCATATCAAAAGCTTCATATGGCAAAATTTCCATCTGAGGAATATGATTTAGCTCTACCTTAAAGGTTTCCTCTTTGGTAGCCACCTTAATATAGTCCTTTAGAGTCTTATATAAAATCAAGAGATCTTCTTCCTTGTTAAAGGGAGATAGAATTAGAACAATATTTGAGTTATCTCGCATTTCAGCCGTGATTTTATTAATCCTTAAGTATTCAAATAGCTCCTTAGTATTTCCACCTTTTAAATTTATTACATACCTAGTCCTATCTAAATTATAAGCCCATCCTTTGATATCCTGGTGCGATATGATATGAAGTCCTGGAAGTTCATTAATTAAAATCATATATTTTAAGGATAAGTCTATAAGCTCTTCATAAGCTTTGTTACCATAGTTCTCCAAGTAGTATCTTGCATAATCCATAGAACACATAAACATATATGAGGGGCTTGTACTTAAAAAGCTTCTTAAATAAAATTCTGTCTTTTCGTAGTCCACGTCACTTAGCTGCCTTAGCTTCGAGGATATATGTAAAAATGCGGTTTGGGTTAAACTTGGCAGCGTTTTATGAGCGCTCATCACCGACATATCTACTCTTTCGCCAATTGCACTCTCTGGAAGTCCCTTGGAAAAGCCAAAATGAGCTCCATGAGCTGAATCTATTAAAACCCTTAAGCCCTTTTCTTTTGCTGCTATAGTTAATTTATTTATATCAAAGCATATACCATAATAGTTTGGATAGGTTAGAATAACTCCCTTAGCATCCAAATTATCATCTAAAAGACTGGCAAAATGCTCCTCATCAATTGAGAGAGGAGCATTATAGCTAGTATGAACTTTATTTTTTATATAAATAGGCTTAAGTTTCCTCATTATTATTCCATTTATTATTGATTTGTGACAGTTTCTTTCAACCAAAACCTTATCTCCCTCTTGGAAAGAGGAAAATATCATGGTTAAATTTCCACTGGTACTACCGTTTACCAGAAAGTATGACCTACTGCTACCATATAAATCCCGTAGTAGGTTTTGTGCATTTTTTATGATACCCTCTGGTGAATGAAGATTATCCACGCCTTCAACCTCTGTAATATCATAGCTTATAAAGTTTTTGATTAGTTCTTCTCCCACCTTAGTGCATAGAAAGCCCCTTCCTCCCTTATGCCCAGGCATATTAAAGGATACATTGTTTTCCTTAATATATTTTGTTACTCCATCTATAAGTGGTAATTGGGACACCTTAGATCCTCTCCCCGTAATATATCGTTTACCAAGTTCTTTTTTATGCGGTCCTTGTAATACTCATATAGGTCCGTTTCTTGACTAGAAGTTACAAGTCTATCCTCACAAGACCTACATATACCTTTTCCTCTGATTATTATACCATTACTTAGAGGCTTTCTACATATAATACAAATTTGTTTCCTCATATTTCCTCCTTGAAAATACTACTTACCCTTAATCATTTTTGCCTCATATCTATATTTTATTCAACTTGAGTCCGATTTTTATTTTGTCCACATATATTTTTAAAAATAAATATTTTTTTTTATAATGGAGATAATAAATCTATTAGATAATATATAAAAAATTAGTAAAAGTGAGGTATCGATAGTTTTATGAAGCAAGAAATGATATCCTATGTGAGCACTATAAAGGATGAAATATTATCCATATCAAAATACATGTATGCGAATCCTGAAAAAAGCTATGAAGAATTTAAATGCTGTGATTTGTTATCAAAAATACTTCTAAACCATGGGTTTAACGTTATAAATAATTATTGTGATACGCCTACAGCTTTTTATGGTGAATTTGGCCATGGACACCCAAAAATATGCTTTATTTGTCACCTGGATGCTTCAGAAAAGGATGGCCATAGTTCTGGGCACAATGTAACTACAGCTATTTCTGTGGGAGCAGCCCTAGCACTTAGCAAAATCTTGAATAAAATAGATGGGACTGTTATAGTTTTAGGTTGTCCTGGAGAATATCTTGGAGGCTCCAAGCTTGCCTTATCTAAGGAGGGCGCCTTTAAGGATATAGATGCTACAATGCTAATCCAACCTTATATTGAGACTATGGAAAGTGGGACTTCTAAAGCTAAACTTCCTGTTAAAATAGCTTTTGACAAAAAATGTTTCCCCCCAGAGGTCTTAAATCTTAATTCTTCCTTAGATGCTTGTCTTTATGTTTTTAATGGTTTTAGTCTTCTTGAGAAAAGCTTCCCTAAAGAGGTTGCCTTAGAGGATTTAGAAGTGAAGGGAGGAGATCTTCATTCAGAGGTAAAATTATTATTGGCTGCAGATAAATCTGATACTATGGAAATGATAAGAAAAAAGATGAAAGAATTAGTTACCACTACCTCTAACATATTTGATATTCCCTGTACCTTTTCCATATACCAGCATCCTAGTGCGGAGCTAAAATCGAACCAAACACTATCAAGAATATTTTCTCACAATCTAAAGGAAGCGGGGATTATAGATATAAAAGAGCCTACTCAATCTTGTTTGGGCTGTAGTTTGGGCTGCATAAGCAAAGATATTCCTTGTATACATCCTTATATATCCATCATTGAGGATCAGAAAATAACCTTCCCATCCCCTGAATTTGCCTTAGCTACCCAATCCTACTATGCAGAAAAAAGATTACTTCAAGGTGTTGAGGCTTTAGCAAAGACTGCCTTCGACTTAATGGAAAATCAAGAGCTACTGTTGGAAGTAAGAAAAGATCAGTGACATATATAAATTTATAGACTAATATAGTAGTATATATCAATCTAAGGATGTGAAGAAATGCTTGGTAAAAGCTTAAAGATTGGGGCAACCATAGGTATTATATCTCCTGCTAGCCCAGAGGAGCCTACAGCTATAAAAAATGGAATAGCCTTTTTAGAAAATAGAGCCTTTAAGGTAAAGGAAGGCCCTCACATTTATGACAAGTGGGGTTACCTTGCAGGTAAGGATGAGGATAGAGCTTCCGATTTAAATAATTTTTTTAAGGATGATTCAGTAGATGGCATTCTTTGTGTAAGAGGAGGCTATGGTACCATGCGAATGTTATCCATGATAGATCTAGAAGTTATAAGAAATAACCCTAAAGTATTTATAGGGTTTAGCGATATCACCGCAATATTAAACTATATATCTTTAAATACGGGTCTTATAACCTTTCATGGTCCTATGGGCACATCTCGTTTAGAAGATCCTTATACTTGTGATAGCCTTTTTAATACTTTAAGCCAAGTTAAGCCCTATGAACTTGAAAATCCTGAGGGTTATCCTTTAATTTGTGGGTATGGTGGAGAGGCAAAAGGGAAATTGATTGGTGGAAATCTTAGCCTTATAACCTCCAGCATAGGAACCCCTTATTCATTAAGATTTGAAGATAACATACTTTTTATTGAGGATATAGATGAAGCACCTTATAAAATAGATAGGATGTTAACTCATCTATTAAACTGTGGTGCACTTCAGGCCTGTAGTGGCTTTATCGTTGGCCAATTTGAAAAATGCGAGCTTCCTCACTATGAAAGAAGCTTAACCTTAAAGGAAATATTTGAAGATAGACTATTAAGTCTTAAGAAGCCAACTATATTAGGTCTTATGACTGGTCATGGCTATCCGAAGCTAACCATTCCTATTGGTGCTAACATTGAAATTATTCCTGAGGAGGGTAAAATTAGTGTTACAGAAGCTGTGGTTAAATAATTAATTGAGAGTTTTTCTAAGATGATTCCTATGAAAAGCTCTTTATGAGTATGAAAATACAAACAAAAATCACAGACACCTGTGATTTTTGTTTTATGGTTCATTCATTAATGTACATTTATTTTTAATATTTGCTCCTAATATTAATTTTCATATACTGATCATATAATTGTTCAAAAGATTCGTATCGTACAACCTTTCTTCCCACCTTGTTGTATTCTTCCAAGTATTCATCCATTGTATGCATGAATTTTCTCTTAAATAAAGCAAGATTATCAGCATCAAAATACTGCATTATATCAAATCTCTTAGTTCCTCTAGTTTCAGTCATTTCCTCAAGGTAACCATGTGCTCCCAATGCAACTTGGTAGGCATAGGATTTATCATTTGCTTCCACACTTTTTATAACCTTATTGCGTACGTTGCACCATAATTCTTCATAGGTGCCCTTAAGATTATCGTATGTAGGTACTGCATGTTCAACAAGGTCTGAATACATTTTGTTATATAACTGGACGATGCTATAAAGAATTTCGTATGAAGTACTTCTGATTTGTTCTATTGTCTTAGCTTCAATCACAGACATATATATCTTTTCAAAATTGTCGGGCATATATTTGTAAGTGGCCAGTTCTTCCAAATATCTCTTAACTCCGCGTTTGAAATAAGTGTTATTTAGGTTTGTAATTGCATTTATCAGATTATACGTTGACTTGCCTGACGCATATCTTACCAAGCCAATATCATCAGTTAGTAAGGTGTTGACATATTCTTGTTTTGCACAGTCAATATACTTTTTTGCTCTTTCAATACATGCTTTTCCTATCGGAATAGCTAGAATATCAAGCGCCTTTTGTTTGTAAGCATTAAATCTTTCCATGTATTCAGGTTTGGCGCAATATAATATCTGTAAATTAATCAGATGCGATATCATAGGACTATCCAGATTAGATTCTGCTTTAATTCTCGTTTCCCATGGGGTGCAATAAATATCATAGCCAACATCATCTAGTATAAATGTAGAAGATATATCCCATCCACGGTCTGTATTGTTAATAATTATCAAATCAAGATCACTTTTTTCATGAAAATCCCCGGTACTAAAAGAACCTGTAAGCCCAATTATTGCAATATCATCTGAGAAATCTCTTTTAGAACGTTCAATTACCATATTTATTAATTTATCATTCTTATTAAGCAACTTTGTCTTCATCATTTCATCCATATTTATTCTCCCCCCTCAATTAGCATGCCAATATTATTACTACCTGTACCCTAAAAATCGAATGAATTATGTGATATATATAATTTTAATGTTTTGTATATTAAAATTAAAGATAATAATCATTTCTATATCATTCTTTATAAAAAAGCTACCACCCAATGAGTAGTAGCTTAAATATATCTGTAAATAACCAGTATCAATAATTTGTTACTCCTTAGCTATTTTTTCTGCTAGCTCATTTAAATATACCCATCTTTCAAATTGCTCATCTCTTTCTAAATCCAACTTTTCCTTTTCAGAAATAAGTCCATTTAGAAGTTCAAAGTCGCTACCTGCTTTATTTATCTTTTCTTCTAGGTCAGCAATTTCATTTTCTAGCTTTTCAATTAAGCCATCTACAGCTTCGAACTCCTTTTCTTCCTTATAAGTAAATTTTAGCTTTTTATTTTTTCTATCTTCCCTTTGAGCATTAGTAGCCTCAGTTTTATCTTCCTTTTTAGGTTCTCCCTGGAGTATATCCTTAAATCCGCTATAGTTTGAAGTAAATATATTTATAGCTCCATTCTGTACAAAAAATATCTTTTCTGCAATCCTATCTAAAAAATACCTGTCATGGGAAACTGCTATTACCGCTCCCCTAAAGCCACTGATGTAATCCTCTAAAATTGACAAGGTAGCTATATCCAAATCATTTGTAGGCTCATCTAGGAGCAATATATTAGGAGCTCCCATAAGGATTCGGAGTAAATATAATCTTCTCTTTTCCCCTCCGGATAATCTTGCAATAAAGCTATATTGTAGATCTGCTCCAAAAAGAAAGGTTTCTAATAGTGAGGAGGCACTTACTAAGGTTCCATCTCCTAAAGTAATAAATTCTGCAACTTCTTTTATATAGTCAATAACTCTTAAACTATCATCAATTAATGGCATCTCCTGGGAAAAATAACCTAGCTTAACGGTCTCCCCCTTCTCAACTTCACCAGAATCAGCCTCTATTCTTCCAGCTATTATGTTAAGAAGAGTTGATTTCCCTGCTCCATTAGCTCCAACAATTCCAATTCTATCCCTTTTTAATATTATATAACTAAAATCTTTGATTATAGTATTCCCTGAATAAATTTTGCTTATAGAATTTATATTTATAACCTTTTTCCCAAGATAAGAACCTCCAGTTAAAATTTCGATCTTATCATCTACAATTTCAATTTTATTATCCTTAAGCTCATCAAATCTATCTATGCGTGCCTTTTGCTTTGTAGTTCTAGCCTTTGCGCCTCTTTTAATCCAAGCAAGTTCATTTAAGTAAAGCTTTTGCCATTTTCTTTTTGTCCCCTCCTCCAGTTCTTCCCTCTCAACCTTGCCTTGGAGAAAGTTGCTATAATTTCCTTGATATATATATAGCCTTCCATTATCTAATTCCAGTATCTTATTGATAACCCTATCTAAAAAATATCTATCATGGGTTACCATAATAAGACTTCCCTTTCTCTTCTTAAGATAAACTTCTAGCCAATCTATAGAATCACTATCCATATGATTAGTTGGCTCGTCTAAAATTAGTAAGTCCGCAGGATCTATCAGCGCCATAGCTAAAGCTACCCTCTTTTTTTGACCACCAGAAAGAGTTCCTATCTTTGCTTCAAAAGTGGTTATTCCAAGGGTTGTAAGTATCGACTTAGCTTCACTTTCTATTTGCCAAAGTGCCTCTCCATCAATTCTTTGAGAAAGAGCTATTATTCTATTTTGAAGCTTCTCCTCTTCTAAATAATCCTTATTATCCTTAATAGCTGCAAGTTTACTTAAGGTATCTTCATATTCTCGAAGTAGCTTAATACCCTTTCCCTCCCCAGAAAACACCTGCATAAGTACTGTTAGATTATCATCAAGCTCTGGGCTTTGAGGTAAATATTCGATTGTTATATCGCTAACCTTCAATATTTTTCCTTCATCTGCACCTTCAAGGCCTCCTAGAATCTTTAAAAGAGTAGACTTGCCAGTTCCATTAATGCCTATAAGGCCAATCCTATCCCCTTCATTTATATTTAAAGATATTTTATCGAAAAGCACCTTATCTCCATAGCTCTTACTTATATTATCAACATTTATAAAATTCATTAGAACCATCCTTTAGAAATATAATTATTGTCACACATAGATTATAAGGTAAAGCGTTCTATATGTATAGCGTGCTATATATTTGTCACTTTATTTTAACTTTTATTTAAATAAGCACCATGTTATAATATCTAAAGGAGATGATGGAAATGTATGAAGCCTTTATAAATTTAATTAAAGCTAGTAACAACATAGTTTTCTTCGGTGGTGCAGGAGTTTCAACTGAAAGCCATATACCTGATTTCAGATCAGAAAGTGGTCTTTATAAAACAAAGAACAACTTTGCCTTCCCCCCAGAAACCATGCTTAGTCATAGCTTTTTCAAAAACCATCCAGAGGATTTTTTTGAATTTTATAAAAATAAAATGATATATAAGGATGCTTTGCCTAATAAAGCTCATTACGCCTTAGCTAAGTTAGAAGAAGAAGGCAAACTAAAAGCCATTATTACACAAAATATTGATGGACTTCATCAGGCGGCAGGTTCTAAAAATGTTTTAGAGCTACATGGTAGTGTCCAAAGAAATTATTGTGTTAAATGTAAGAAGGACTATGATTTGGATTATATCTTAAGTAGTGAAGGCTATGTACCTAAATGTAACTATTGTGGTAGCATAGTTAAGCCAGACGTGGTTTTATATGAAGAAAGTCTTAATACAAGCATAATGGAAAAAGCTGTAGAATATATAAGAAATGCAGACATTCTAATAATTGGAGGAACCTCTTTAATAGTCTATCCCGCTGCAGGCTTAGTACAATACTATAAAGGAAATAAATTAGTATTAATAAATAAAGAAGAAACCTCCTATGATGGTCAAGCAAACTTTCTGTTTCATGATAGCATAGGGGAAGTTTTAGGGAGCTTAATATAATATTCGTTTTTGGAATGGAAGCTAAGCTTCCATTTTTTTATGGGAATAATTATTGCGAGTGCTTATGATGAAGAAACAACATATTATGTATGGAGTAATTTTACAATAGATAGTGTATTATTAATAATATAATAGCTCATTTGTGTAGAATTATGCGAACAACCATTTATAAAAGGAAAATTCAAATGAATAAATATAGAGAAGGTGTTATAAGACAAATTATAGCATTTATTGATAGGATTGTAGAATGGGATCTTGCTATACTATTACCACAAGGAGATGATAAGAAATGGAATGGTTACAATCCTTAAATCATGCAATTAACTATATGGAGGAGCACTTGACAGATAATATAACCTGTGAAGATGTTGCACAGAATATTTATATCTCTAACTTTCATTTTCAAAGAACCTTTAATCTACTTACTGGTCTAACCGTTGGTGAGTATATTAGAAATCGAAGTCTTTCACTGGCAGGTCAGGATTTACTAAAAGGAGGGGTAAAGGCTATTGATGTTGCATTAAAATATTGTTATGAAACTCCTGAAAGTTTTTCCAAAGCCTTTAGCCGATTTCATGGAACAACACCTAATCAAGCGAAAAAGGAAGCCATGAAGGTAGTGGCAAAGACAAGGTTATTTTCAGATGAGACTTCTCAGGTGGAAATTCCAAGGTTTTGGAGTGAGTATTATGAAACAGATTTGGCTAATAAAGTGTGTGGCATGATGGGAATATGTATACAGGCTAAGGAAGATAAAATGACTTGGGAATATGGAATCGGTTGTAAAGAACAGTTTACAAAAGTAATACCAGAAGGGTTTCAAGTATTAGAAATTCCATCATATACATGGGCAATTTTTACTTGTGTGGGGCCAATGCCAAAGTCTATTCAGAATATGTGGAAAAAGATCTATAGTGAGTGGCTTCCACAGTCTGATTATGAACTTATTTCAGATTATGATATTGAGTATTATACCGATGGAGATAATACTCAAGAAGATTATGTAAGTGAGATCTGGATTCCTGTAAAGCAAAAAAATAATTAGTTAAGTTCTTTGAGCATAATTTGTGTTTGCATTAATTCACCATATCCTTATATTGTAAACAATCGTGCAGTATCGCGGTGTAATGATTATTTGTATAATTAACCTAAGTGAGGTTTATTTAATGGATTATAAATATGGTATGAATTGTAATTACGAAAAATTTTCAAGTGGGCGTGTGCTGTATCACGAAAGGGGTATAACTAACTTTCCCGTGCGATTAGCACAAGAAATATATGGTAGATGTTTACAACATTCACCTAAAAAGAAGAATATTTGTTTATATGATTGTTGCTGTGGTGGTGGATACTTACTTACTGTTCTGGGATTTCTAAATCAAGATACGATAGGGAAAATTATTGGAAGCGATATTAATTATGAATCACTTGGTATTGCGAAAAATAACTTTTCATTACTAAGTATTGACGGAATAAATAAACGCATATCCGATATTGAAAAAATGATAGTTATGTATCAAAAGCAATCACATATAGAAGCAAAACAGTGTGCAATTATCCTAAAGGATATGATTAGCAATAATATTGGATTTGAAGCTTTTGAGGCTGACGCATTAAAAGAAATTAATCTTACGACAATACCAGACATTATTATCATTGATGTTCCGTATGGTGATATGGTGTTATGGAAAGGAAACGAGAAAATGCTATTGATGTATTGTTAGATTCACTTTATAAAACATGCTGTGTAGATACTATTGTGGGAATATGTATGAATAAGAAACAGAAAGTTAGAAATGATAAATTTATTCGTTTGGAAAAGCAACAAATTGGAAAAAGGAAATTTGAAATACTAAGAAAGCGAAGCCTCTAAAATGCTTAATTATTATTGAGAGAAGAGCAAGGTTTCCCTTGCTCTTCTATTCCTATTTCCCTATTAAATCATTATTTAAAAACAACCCATTGATTGAAGCACCTTCATCTATTTCTATCAAAAGGCATCTGTTTCCCTTTTCATCTCTTACCTGCTTTACAGTATTTAAGTCTGCAGGAGTAATGCTTATATCTGCGAAAGCACTCTTAATCTTAACTGATTTTGAATCAAAATCTGGAATAATATTTTTTATTTTAAGCTCATAATATTTATTACCTAAAACCTCTTCAAATATCTCTTCCATATTTCCAGGCTCTGAAAGCTCGGCTGCTATAATTATTTTCGTTAAGGCTTTAGAATCCACTGTGGCTTCTTCCTTTTCTTCACAGAACATCATAATTTCATTTAATGCCTCATATATGATTTTCATAGCAACAGTCGTCATACTTCCTGGTGCTACAAGGTTTAATATTTCATTAAAGCCTTCTAATTCGTCCTTTGCACTCCTTGGCACCGCGCAACCAAATACCTTATCCAAATAGTCTTCATTAAATAGCTTACCTTTTGAAACATAATACATCAAACTGTTGACATCACTATAGCCATCACTTAAAACTGGGAATAGTATTCCCTCGAGTGGTGCAGCAATATTTACCACATATTCTAGTGGAGCAGAGGTATTCAAACTTTGAGTTTCAAAATCAAATTTTAAAGAGCTTTTAGGGGTGTCTATACTACTTATTCCTGCTAAAATAAATCTGTAGGAGTTAAGACTCTCCTCTTGGATAATATCAGACGCATTTTGGCTTTTCTTTAAAGTAGAGCCCTTCCAATATTCTGCTCTTATGAAGGTTATTACAACATCTGTATCATACTTATAATACTCCCCCATACTTCCTACTAAAACCATAGCTCTATCACAGAAGTCTTCCTTTGACTCAGTTGATAGTATGTCATTGAAAACATTAATATACTCATTTTCATACTTTTCTTGAAAGCTTAGCTGAAAAAGCTTTGTGTCAAGGCTTCCACCTAATATTTTCTTAAAGCTATTATAATATAACTCCTGCTTTGCTTCATCTAAGGTATCAAAGTAAGCAACCTCTGAAAATATTATTTTATTGTTGTCCTTTTTTAAATAGACTGTATATATTTCCTCTATATGTAGGGACGCGCTATTTGTTTTAAATTCCTTCTTTAGCATATTTAATTCTTTTTTTAACATTTTATTCCTCCAAGTTTTTAAACCTCTGAAAGTATTTTTTCTGTTTCCTTAAGTTGCTGTCTAATTTTTATGTGTTGAGGGCATTTTGTTTCACATAATCCACACTCAACACATTTACTTACGTCGCTTCCATTCCAAGCATTTGGAAGCTTCAATGCAGCATATTCCTTCTTGGAATATTCCTTTAAGTCATAAACTCTATAATAATTCATTAGACTGAAGATATGAGGTATCTTTAAGCCCTTAGGACATGGCATACAATAATTACAGCCTGTACAATATAAATCTGAAAGCTTCTTATTTTCCTCCATCATAACTTGAACTTTTTTTTGCTCTTCTTCTGTTAAATGTCCTTCAATTGATGCGACTGCAGCATTTTCCTCAACCATAGCAATAGTACTCATTCCAGATAAAGCAATATTTACATTAGAATTTGCTAAAACAAACCTTAATGCCATCTCGGCCGTACTCTTGACTTTACCTTTCAATAGTTCTTGGATAGCTGGAGATGGTGCTCCCAGTCTTCCTCCCCCTACAGGTCCCATTATTACAACTCCTAAGCCCTTTTCTTTAGCATGGGCTATAGCTGCTTCATTAGCTCTATCCAAAAGATTATATTGACATAATACTGATTCAAAATATCCCGTATCTACAAGCTTAATCATGTTTTCTGCTGCGTCATGAAATGAGAAAGATATATGCTTTATTAATCCTTCTTCTTTTGCGGCTCGTGCAGCCTCCATAGGTCCATTGGGAACATTTATGCTTTCCACAAAGGTCTTCCAACTAATTCCCCACATATGATAAACATCTATATGGTCCGTATCAAGGTTCTTTAAGGAACTTTCAAGTCTCTTTCTGAAATTTTCACCTGAAGCATCTTCAATTGGATTTTTAGTAGATAAATATATTTTATCTCTGTAACCCTTTATTGCTTTTCCTACAGCAGCTTCACTAAGCTTCTCGCAATAATAGGGTGCAGTATCAATATAATTAACTCCAAGCTCAAAGGCTCTATGTATAACCTTTATAGCCTCATCCTCATTTACATACTTTTTTTCGTCCTTTTCAATCATCGGTAATCTCATAGCGCCAAAGCCCAGCTTGGACACCTTCATACCTGTATTCCCAAATTCACTGTAATTCATAGTATGAATACCTCCTCGTAATAAATGACTTATTAGATTATATCATTTATTCACTAGATAAGCATTCACTTTTTATTAAACTGCCTTATGAAAGGTTCTTTTTATAACTTCAAGCTGCTGCTCCCTACTTAATCTATTAAAATGAACAGCATAGCCAGATACTCTTATGGTAAGTAACGGATATCTTTCTGGGTACTCCATAGCTTCGATTAATAACTCTCTGTTTAATAAGTTTACATTTAAATGATGACCGCCAAGCTTAAAATACCCATCAAGTATTCCAATCAAATTTGCTATTTGAGACTCTTCACTTTTCCCTAAAGCCTCTGGCAAAATATTAAAAGTATTAGATATTCCATCCTGGCATACCTTTCTATAAGGTAGCTTGGCCACAGAATTAAGAGCTGCCAATGCTCCATTTGAATCTCTTCCATGCATAGGATTTGCTCCTGGTGCGAAGGCTTCCCCTCTCTTCCTACCATCAGGTGTTGACCCAGTCTTTTTACCATATACAACATTTGAGGTTATTGTTAATACAGAAAGTGTATGTTCTGCTTCTCTGTAAGTTTCCACCTCTCTAAGCCTCTTCATAAACTCTGTAACTAAAAACACTGCAAGCTCATCTACCCTATCCTCGTCATTCCCATACATGGGATATTCTCCTTCTATTAAGAAGTCTACTGCTAAACCCTCTTGCTTAATAGGTATAACCTTTGCATATTTAATGGCACTTAAGGAATCTGTAGCTACAGAAAGGCCTGCTACTCCAAAGGCCATTACCCTTTTAACCTTTGTATCGTGAAATGCCATAAGTGCTTTTTCATAGGCATATTTATCATGCATATAATGAATTATATTCATCGTATTTACATAAAGCTCTGCAACGTAGTCCATAACTTTTAGTAAATTAGCTTTAACTTTCTCAAAGTCTAAACTTAAGCCCTCTATTTTTTCTATACCAGGAACCACTTTTAGTCCAGTGATTTCATCCACTCCTCCATTTATAGAGTAAAGGAGAACCTTGGCAAGGTTACATCTAGCCCCAAAAAACTGCATTTGTTTTCCAACTTCCATGGCTGAAACGCAGCAAGCTATAGCATAATCATCCCCATATATATCTTTCATTAAATCATCATTTTCATACTGAATAGCACAGGTAAGCTTTGAGATGCTCGCAGCATAGTTCTTAAAGCCAATTGGAAGTTTTTTAGACCATAGTACTGTAAGATTAGGTTCTGGAGATGCTCCAAGATTAACTAAGCTATTTAAAAATCTAAAGCTATTTTTAGTAACCAAAGTTCTATTATCAAGACCTATTCCCCCTATAGATTCAGTTATCCAATTTGGATCTCCTGCAAATAGTTCATTATATTCTGGGGTTCGAAGATGCCTTACCATCCTAAGCTTTAATATAAACTGGTCTACAAGCTCCTGAGCTTCTATTTCATCTATAATATTTTTATTTAAATCTCTTTCTATATATATATCAAGAAAGGTGCTTGTTCGTCCAAGGGACATAGCTGCTCCATTGTTTTCTTTAACTCCTGCAAGATATGCAAAATACAAAAATTGTACTGCTTCCTTTGCAGTAGCTGCTGGGTTTGATATGTCATAGCCATAAGATAAGGCCATAGCTTTAATCTCAGCTAAAGCTCTAATTTGCTCTGAAACCTCTTCTCTTAACCTAATTGTTTCTTCCTTCATTGGTCCCTTTAGTTTTACTAAATCTATTTTTTTATGCTGAGTCAATAAATCAATTCCATATAGAGGAAGCCTTCTATAATCTCCGATTATTC
Organism: Clostridiaceae bacterium; assembly: GCA_036507955.1. Classification (GTDB taxonomy): domain Bacteria; phylum Bacillota; class Clostridia; order Clostridiales; family Clostridiaceae; genus DATCIH01. The sequence continues at coordinate 32,553 of DATCIH010000054.1, forward strand.
TCCCTCTTCCATAGGCATCTGGAAGGCCAGTAATTAGACCTACCTTTCTAGCTAGCTTCATTTCCTCGGTATAGCTATCAAAAACTCCTTGATTGTGAGTTTTTCTTATGGAATTAAATATATTATCCATTAAAGGATCGACTTTATAACCATATTCTTTAAGTGCTGACTCCGCCATCCTTATGCCCCCATAAGGATTTACCATTCTTTTTAAAGGCTCATCCGTCTGGAACCCCACAATAACTTCATTTTCTTTATCCAAAAAACCAGGTGGAAAAGTATTTATGCCCGAAACTATCTTAGTATCAACCTTTAATACCCCTTTTTTAATTTCTTCCTTAAAAAGATCCCCGCTCTTTTCTTTTAGACTTTCAGTTCTAGTGGTTGTACCCATTAAAAAGCTATCTGTACCTTCATAAGGAGTATAATTCCCTTGTATAAAATCTCTGACATCGATTTTCTCTGTCCATTCACCTGCATTAAAGCCGTCCCATTCTTTTCTCATAATTCTGCCTCCCATCCTTAATAACTAATTTAACATTTGATAAATGTTAAATTATAAAATTATGGAATCTGGGAAACAAAAAGAACCTCCCAGACTTCCAGCCCAGGCGGTCGGCAATTATTAAAATCACACTCCCTGTGGTTAACCCACTTTCCGCCAGTAATGCGATTTCTTAAACTTAAATTATAAATTTATAATAACATATATCTAGGTGACTAGTCAACAAATTCATTATTGACTAGCATTATCAATTGATAACTTTAATTAATTGTATAAGGTTCTCATTTGAAATTATATCTCTTTTAAATGGCTTGTCTTCTAGCATATTTTGCAATATAATGTATATGTTATATTATCAATTGAAATTAGGGGTTGTAAACATGGATAAAAAAAATGGAGCTCTTCTTTCTATATTTTCAAATAGCTTTTTAATAGTTTTTAAGCTTTTGATTGGTTTAAGCATTAATTCAATTAGCATTTTATCAGAAGCAGTTCATTCTGGTTTAGATTTAGTAGCAAGCGTTATAGCTTTCTTTTCTATAAGGACGGCTTCAAAGAAAGAGGATGAGGATCATCCCTTCGGACATGGTAAATATGAAAATTTATCAGGCTTTGTTGAAGCCTTACTTATATTTTTAGCAGCAGCTATAATAATTTATGAGGCCATAGGAAGACTAATTTCTGGTGGAGAAATAAAAAGCACAACCTTGGGTATAGTGATTATGCTTGTTTCTTCGTTAATAAATCTTATTATATCCCTATCACTTTTTAGAATTGCAAAAAAGTCCGGGTCAATAGCATTAGAGGCTGATGCATATCATCTTCTTACAGATGTTTTTACCTCACTGGGTGTGTTCGCAGGACTTATTATAGTTAAAATAACCCATCAATCAATAGTGGATTCTATAGCTGCTTTACTTGTTGCAGGATTAATTATTAGAACCTCTATAGGGCTAACACTTAAATCCATGAGAGATTTAGTGGATTATGCCCTACCAAAGGAGGAAATGAAAATTATATTGGATGTAATATTGTCACATGAAGAGGTTAAGAGTTTTCATAAGTTAAGAACAAGGAAAAGTGGATCTAGACGTGAATTAGATCTTCATTTATTATTAAATGCTGATATGACTTTATTATATGCAGAAAAGTTATGCGATGATATCGAGAATGAGCTTAAAGCTATTTACCCAGATATATATATAACCATCCATTCAGAACCAGAAAATCATGTTGATGTAAATAATTTAGGGATACACTTTTAGGTGTATCCCTTCTTCATATTAATATTTTAGCTTTTCGTAGGTGCATTGTAGGTTACACCTTGTGTATCAACTGTTACTGTTTTCATTTTTTGCTCAGTTATAGGTTTATTGTTCACGTCTTTATTAACTGCCAGAATTTTATCTACTTCTTCAATGCCTGAAGTAACTATTCCAAAATCTGAATATTGCCCATCTAAGGATGCAGAATTATTTGCTGAAGTCTGAGCTACTATAAAGAATTGAGAGCCTTGGGAATTAAAATCATCGGAACCTCTTGCCATAGAAATTACTCCCCTTGTATGCTTTAAGGTATTTACAACACCATTTGCTGTAAATTCTCCCTTAATACTATAGCCTGGGCCACCATTTCCAGTACCCGTTGGGTCTCCTCCTTGAATCATAAATCCTGGAATAACCCTATGAAATATAAGTCCATTATAAAAGCCTTTGTTTGCAAGACTTATAAAATTTCTCACTGTGTTTGGAGCTGTATCCGTATATAATTCAATCACTATTTTAGCTCCATCCATCATCTCAATAGTTGCAACAGGATTAGGCTTATCCGCTGGCTTTTCCGAAACATTAGCATTTGGTGTTGTACTAGTTGAGCTATTATCTGTAGCAGTTTTATCATCTGTTTTAGTTGGAGCTTTAGTACATCCACCTATAACTAAAATAAATATCATACTTAAAAAAATAGCTAAAATCTTTTTTGGTTTTATTAATTTATTCATTCGCAAATCTCCCCTTATATTTTCTGCATTTATTTATTATAACATATAAAATTAGTGGAATAGATTTTAAGTTACTACTCACCCATGTCAATTAACTAAAGTTCGTTAGTGTTTACATATATTGGCAAAAAGGATATTGGCTATACGATGTCGAATATTAATACCAGAGAGATTAAAATATGATTTTACTGGTGGTGAATATTTTGGAC
>DATCIH010000055.1:0-59059 GCA_036507955.1 Clostridiaceae bacterium
TAAGGAAGATAGATAAGGGAAAAAAAGACATTATATTGCATATTAAAAATATAGTTATTTAAGATAATTTGTGGTTGATTTATAAAAAAATGAAGCATATAAAACTTTTAATTTTCGTATGCTTCATTTAGCGGAATATGACTTAGACTTGAGAACATCAAATAATTTAGTAATAATCCTAAAGGTTATTGACTGTTACTATTTGTTATTATTTTTATCAACTATTTGAAGTTCCTTAATGTTATTACATAGTTATAATATCCCATGACTAGGTCAATATTATTCATATATTTACGATATATGAATAATATTCTCTTAATTTAACAATTACTTCACTGGTATGTAATAGGTATATATTAAGATTTTATATAATAGCTCTTAAGGACCATTAATTGAAGAAAATTGTATACCCACTATGATATTTTATTGAGAATATTATGAAATCTATAGATTCATATAAGTATTTTTCAATAGTAAGCCATCTTTCTCTAATAGTGGACCTTCTAGAATCACACACCCTTTGACGTCAAAATCCTTTAAGGCCTTTAAACATTCTATAAAATTGAAATCACTATCTAATAAGGGAAGATGATTTCTTTCCCCTTTTGCACTATAATTTATACCCCCCATGTGTATGTGCAAATCATCTAAAGCAGACCTTCCTAAATTATTAAGGACATATTGTAGTATTTTAGCAAAGTCATTATAACATTTTAAACTACCGTTTCCTCTTGCATGTATATGAGAAAAATCAATACATAGCTTACAGGCGCTCACTTCTTTGCAAAGGGAGACCAATTCCTCCAGAGTTCCAAACTGGGTTCCTTTCCCCGTAGTCTCTAACCTATAGTCTATGCCCTTATATGATAGCTTCAGTAAGTTTCCTTTTATAGTATTATAGGTCTCCTCCTTTGAGTCTTTTAAATAAAAACCTGGATGAAATATTAAACTTCTCCCCTTAACTTTTGATAAACCCTCCGCTGCTTTTATTATTCTTTCCAGTGATTGTTCTTGTTTCTCAGCTTCATCCGCATTTAGATTCACATAATAGGAGCCATGAGCTGATAGATAAAAATTATTATTCAATTTGGTTTCTAATATTATATCTTTATTTTTATCTGTAACATTTACATTTCTCACAAATAGGAGCTCCATTGCATCAAGACCTATAGATTTTAAATAGTCGATGCCTGATGCGTAGTCAAATTTCTTTGTTCCATTTCCAATTGGCAAACCTGATATCCCAAATAATAGTTTATCCATATTTATGACCCTCCGCTTAATTGATAATTAGAAACATTCAATACTTTTCTTTGGACACTAAATATTTTCGCTCTCTATAGGTTATCCCTTAACCATTATTATAATCTATAGTAATTCTACTGTCTCAAATTCTTCTTTTTATCCATAAAGGCTTAGTTACTAACAAGTTATACACAACTATGTGGATAACTTGTTAGTAACTTTGTTTATATTTATCGATTAAAGGAAAATATAATAATTCTCACCTCAGGAAAGGAAAAGTTAATTTTACTTAAATAATAAGTTTTAAGCAAATTTATGAAAGAATTTATTTATTTTTTGTTCTATGATATAATTAAAAAATATGGTGTAATTTGTAAGAATATAAAGAAAATTAGTAGCAAAATGAATATTAGTCAAGGAGTGATAAAGTTGGATATAAATACAGTTAATCCTTTTATTCAGGCAGTAGGAGATATATTTATTCAATTTGGAATAGGCGGTACTTCAGTTGTAAGCATGGAGCAGAAAGACAAAATGTACGTAGAAACGGATATAACTGCCATAATAGGTATAACAGGAGATGTTAGGGGAAATGTTTCTTACTCTATGTCTGAGGAAACAGCAATTAAAATCATTTCTATTATGATGATGGGTATGCCGGTTAATTGTGTGGATGAAATGGGGTTAAGTGCTTTAGGAGAGATGACAAACATGGTAACAGGTCATGCAGCCATGTTGCTCGGAAAAGGCAATGTTAAAATAGATATAACACCTCCTTCAATTGTTTACGGAAAAGATATGCATTTTAGTACTCATACCAATGAAATAACAATGGTAAAGCTTTCTACGGATGTAGGGGAGATCGAAGTGGATTTGGGGTTAGGGGACGGTTCATCATCAAAAATTGTTAGTTAAGAGTTTGGGGGACGGTTCATCAAAAATGCCGATACGCAAGCTTAAAAGATTATTCAGAACTGAAAAAAACTTTATTTTTCTTGTGTTTAGCATATATTTTCAATAAAAAAGCAAATATATACAAAGATTGTCTATATTTATAGCTTAAGATTAAACGAAAAATTAAATCCTGAATTTTCAGCTAAGCTATTTGGATATTCCCATGTTCTTTTATAAAATCTTCTAACACATTCTTATAAGTATCGTTCAATGTTATCAGTTTATACCCGTTTTCAGATAAACGCCACAAATTGGGGATGGTAATATTACCAACAATTGAACATATTTTCTTAAAACTATAATTACCAAGGCAACGCATAATTAGTACAAAGATTGATCTCATTTCACTATTGCTATGGTTAAATTTTGCATGAATATTAATAGGTCTATCAGTATATTTTGATAAAAATTCTATTACAGTTTTCGAATCACAATCTCGAATGATAAGCTGACGCTCGTTTTTGCTTGTAGAGCCTTGATTTACGAATTCAAAGGATGGTTTTTCTGAAGCTTTATGATTATTTACAAAATCAAAATAACTATTAATCCTATCATTGTTTTTAGAGAAGAAAGACAATATATATTCAGTAGTTATTATGCCATATTTATTAGGTTGTTTGCCAACATAGGTCCCTAGGCTTGAATAGCTATAGGAAGCTATGTTCTTTTCATACTTATTAATATTCCTTGAATTATTATGAATATAGGAGGAGAGAGTTAAAAGATAATCAATGCTATTGACTATCTTGCTATTGAATCTGTCTTGAAATAAATGACCATGCCTATTGTATTTTTTATTATAATAAGCTACATAGCTTTGATTAATTGATTTCATTATTTTGCTTATATCTGCGCCACAGCAATCGATCTCCAAATGAACATGAGTTGTCATGAGACAATAAGCATAAACTTTAAATTGAAAAATAAATTTATATTTGCTCATCAGATATAGGTACTTATCTTTATCTTTTTTATCCTTAAACAGGGAAAGTTCACTAATGCTTCTTGACATTATATGGTAAATAGCATCTATTCTTTTGATTCTTGCAATTCTTGGCATAAACATCACTCCCTTAATACTTAGATAATTGCCAAAGTAGGTTTGTCCTAATCATAAAAATTTAGAGAATTGATGAACCGTCCCCAAAACTCAGTCCCCAAAACTCACCAGATTTAATAGGAAATATTATTAAATTCAACATTATTATAAAACTTGTATAAAAATCTATTCAATTTTCATACAAATTATGGTATTATAAAAATTAAATAGTAAAGTATGCGCCAAAGTCATACCTAAGGCAATGTATAGGACATTATATTATAATTTGAGCTTTATACAGTTTTTTATAGTTCGCAATTTTATATGTAATATATGTAATAGTGATTATTCAATTTAGAAAGAGGTAATAGTTATGGAAGATATTGATATAAAGGCTATAAAGGAAAATGATATAGTAAAGTTTATCAATCCCAATAATACCCTGTTTGATGGACGAATAATTAAAGTATCTAATACTTACTTATGTATTAAAATAGATGTAAAGCAAAATACATATATTGAGTTAAAGAAAGATCAGTTAATTGAATTAATTTTAGTTTATGGTCATGAAGCAATAAAATGTAGCTCTGTTATTCTTGGTACTAAGCAGGGCGAGCTCGCACAGGATATACTAATTAGTATACCTAAATTCATATTGAAGATTCAGCGAAGAGAGTTTCAAAGAATACCCATCGTTATGGACTTGGATTTTTCACCTTTGCCAGATGGAGCGGAGTATAAGGCATTAAGCGATATTCAATCAATATTCTTTAGATTCTTCAGAAACACTCATACCATAGATATCAGTGCTGGAGGGATGAATTTTCTTGTTCCCAAAAATGAAATAGATTGTAAATCTGCCCTAGTTAAGCTTGCAATAAAGGATAAAGAAATTATAATTCTATGTAGTAGGACCAGAACAGATGCAATTAATGATTCCATATATAATAAGGTTGCTTTTAGGTACGAGGATATAAAAATAGAGGATAGACAGCTGATTTCTGAATTTGTTTCAGAAAAAGCTAAAGAAATTAGTAAGACTAAAATAGTATAAAGGAAATGATTTCAGGAGGAAGAACATGATAAAAGTTAGAAAACTAAGACCCGGAGCTAAAATAGCTATAATATCTCCCTCTAGTGGCCTACCTTATAGCTTCCCGCTCATATACCAGGAAGGGTATACAGACCCTAAGGTTATTTTGCCCTTAGGCTGCCAGGTTAGCTTTGATTTAGATAAAAAGGAATTTTATTCACTAGAAACACCTTTTATAAATATGTAAAACGTCCCTACTTAGAAGTTCTCTATCTATAAGGTCTCCTTTTGTTAATGACATATAAAAGCCTAAATAACTCCATAAGCACTATATTAAAGGTTAGCCATAGTAAGCCAAGGATATAACCACCGATAATATCTCCAGGGAACTCAAGATTAAGATATATGGTGCCAAGCCCTAAGAAAAGAGAGAAAACTAAAAACAATATTAAGGAAAGGCTTGATAACCACCTGCTTTTACTGTGCTTTATTAGAAGGTAACAACCAAAACCGTATATGGATACCGTCATAATTGCAGAGCTACTAGGGAAGGAATATTTTATTCCAGGTAGTAGCATTGACATAGGACCAAGGCGATGAAATAAGTTCCTGAAGATATAAGCTAATACCTCTGACCCTATGCATATGAAAAATGAAAATTTTAATTCTAGTATTCGATTATGGCCTTTGCCCATTATAAACATTATGGTTAAGGCAAAGACAAGAATTAGAAATTGGAAGTTGCCTAAGGCAGTAAAATATTTTATAAATCCAAGATTGTTTTCGTTAAGGAGGGCTTTTACCGTAAATATTGTAATTCTATCAAATTTGCGAAGATCCTTTTCCATGTATTCTCTTGCTAAAAATATAAGGACAACAAAGAAGGTAAGAAATATTAAGGAAACCCCACCTATTGCTATTTGTGCTTTCTCAAGTTTTCTTAGTTTGCTAAATATTAAGAACAACCATTTATAAATGAAACTATTTATTTGGGATTTAAAATATCTACATATAGAAAATATTATCAAAATAAAAGCTATAATTAAACTTCCGATTAGAATATAGTTTTTAGCATAGGAATGAAAGGAATCCCACTTAGCTCCAAGAGCTTTTCCTAGGAAAACAAAGGTGGTGGCCCATATGAGGGCTCCCAAATAAGCATTTATTGCAAATTTCTTATAAGATAGCTTAGCGGTACCAGAAACGATTCCTGTTAGATGACGTACCCCTGGTATAAAATAGCCAATAAGAAGAAGCCTCTGACCATATTTATCATTCCAATCAGAGACTTTCTTAATTTTATCCTCTTTAAGATGAACATACTTTCCGTATTTTATCAAAAAACCGTTGCCTAGTTTTAAACCTATAAAATAAGATATAGTAATGCCGGATATAGCTGCGGCTGTGGCAACTAGTATAGTTAAAAATAAATTTAATTTTCCCTGATGAACTAAATATCCACAGTAGGTCATGAGGGTTTCACCAGGAGTTGGAAGGGCAATAAGTTCAAAGAAGAGCACTAGAAATAAGACCAAGTAACCGTTATAACTCATAAAGTCCATTATAGTCCTCATATACTCCCCTCCTTTTTAATTTTAAGGGAGGATTATATTTTCTTTAAAATATTAACTCCCTTCGCCTCTATATTAAATATGTTATCCATTTTTTCGCCAGTTAACATATTTTCGTAGCTATTATTTTTAAGGTTTATAGTACAAGCTTCAGTATTATGATTTAATATAAATGTAAATTCAGAGGGTCCATTAAAACGAGTTGTTATTTCTACTGGTAAAGTTCCATCAATATCTGGTGAATAAATAGCTTTTTCCTTAGAAATATATTTCATAAGACTTAAAACAAAATCCTCTGATGGGTTTGAAGCTACATAGTAAGCTTTACCTTTTCCAAAATTGTTAACAGTTATAACAGGCTTTCCTTTATAAAAGTCCGAACCGTAGGTAGCTAAAGCTTTTGCACCCTCAAGCTCTAATAAATCGCATAGCATATCACAGTCATAGGTGCCCTTTAATTCTCCAAGCACGGCTTCCATAACTATACTATTTTTCATATCTGGAAATAATGCATCAATTTCTTCAACAAAAATCCCAAGAAGTGGTCTTAGCTCTCCAGGATAACCGCCTAAAGTGACTAGATCATTTTCATTTACAATTCCACTAAAGAAGGTTGTTATGAAGGTACCTCCATGTTTCACAAAACTTTCAATGTTCTTTGAAACCCCAGGTTTCACCATATATAGTACTGGTGCTATTATTATATCATATTTTGATAGGTCAGACACGGGTGATATAAGGTCTACAGGTATATTCATATCAAAAAATGGTTTATAATATTTTTCTATTTGATCCAGGTATTTTAGTAATATTGTGGGTCCACTGGACATTTCTATTGCCCACCAATTATCCCAGTCAAAGATTATTCCTACCTTTGCTTTAAGTGTTGAATCGATTATGCTATCACCAAGAATCTTAAGCTCATCGCCAAGAACAGCACATTCCTTATAAACCCTTGTTTTATCTGAGCCACTATGAGCAATTAAAGCCCCGTGATATTTTTCACCCGCACCAAAGGAACGTCTTAGTTGAAAAAACATTACTGTATCTGAGCCATGAGCTATTGCTTGATAGCTTTGTAGCCTCATAACACCAGGCCTCTTTAAGCTATTATAAGGCTGCCAGTTCTGTTGACTAGGTGTTTGCTCCATAAGCATAAAGGGAGCTCCGTTTTTAAGACCTCTCATAAGATCATGTCTTAGCGCGGTTGTGCTTGCTGGGTCGGTAAGACGTGGATAACTATCCCAGGAGATAACATCCATTTTTTCTGCCCACTTGAAATAATCTAAAGGTTTAAAAGTACCCATAAGGTTTGTTGTTATTTTAATGGCTGGCGTAATAGCTTTTATAGCTTTGTATTCTCCATAGTAGCATTCTAAGCTAGAATCAGACATAAATCTGTTATAGTCAAGGCTCATCCCTTGAAAAGAATATTTATCACTATTTAGCTCAGAGGGTACAACTATCTCCTCCCAGTCATATATTGTGTGTCCCCAAAAACTCATATTCCAAGCTCTGTTTAGTTCCTCTGTGGTACCATACCTTTTTTTAAGCCATAGCCTAAATTCATTTTCACAGTTTTCACAATAACAATAATTACCATATTCATTTCCTATGTGCCATATTACTAAAGCTGGGTGATCCTTATAGTGCTCTGCAAGTTTAGAAGCAAGATTCACGGAAAATTTCTTAAATAACTTGCTGTTAGGACAGAAATTAACTCTACCCCCGTGAACTTTCTTTCTTAGATTTTGGTCTACAGGAAGAATTTCTGGATATTTTTTAGACATCCAAGCAGGCTGCGCAGCTGTTGAGGTGGCTAGACATACAAATATATTATTCTTATGCGCCAAATCCATTATTTTGTCCAGCCAGGAGAAATCATAGATCCCCTCTGAGGGTTCAAGCTTAGCCCAGCTAAATACAGGAACAGTTATAATATTGATGCCTGCATTTTTAAATAATCGCATATCTTCTTCCCAAGTCTCCTCAGGCCATTGATCAGGATTGTAGTCACCCCCATAATAGAAAGCAGGTAGTTTTGAATTAATCATTTTATCCTCCTCGTATTTCTTATTAGCCTATAGCAATTTAAATATGATTATATTAATGTATACAACATAATTATAATGGAGTAATATACAAGTATCAATGAAAGAATATTATAGTAATATAATAATATTAACATGAGGTACAGCATGATTAAAAGAGAATTTCCTATAATTACAGATGAAATAAGCTCTTTACCCTTTTATGTGAAGACTATAGGCTCCGAAGAAAATCAATTTGAGACGGACAGGCCTAATGGTTATCCAGATTATCATTGGCTTCACACGGGTAAAGGTAGCGGAAAACTTATTATTAATGGGGAAGAGCACTTAATAGGACAAAATATGGGGTTTTTCTTTGATCCATATATTCCTCATAAGTATTACTGCGAAACAGGGCCTTGGGAAACTTATTATATAACCTTTAATGGCTATGCTGTAAAGGAACTTCTTAAGCTACTAAAGTTTCCCAGCTATGGAGTGTATTATTTGAAAAGCAGGGAAGCTATTGAAGGATATATGAATATTATTGCAAATTCCATAAATTCTAAGGGACCCTTATCTGGATATAAAAGTTCCTCTATTCTTTATGAATTCTTGACTGAATTTAAAGATTATATATCAGAAGAAAATAAAGAAGTGAATAGAGGATATGTTCAGCTTAAGCCAGCAGTTAAGTATATTGAAGATAACTTTGAAAGGGATTTGACCCTTGAAGAAATTGCAAGTACTGTAAGAGTTACACCTCAATATTTATGCAAGCTTTTTAAGGAGAATTTTAACATGAGGCCCTTCGTATATATAACAAAACTAAGACTACGAAAAGCTAAAGAATTACTAATACAAGATAGTGAAAAGCAAGTTGGCCAGATAGCTTACGAAACTGGTTATAAGGATGTAAGTTATTTTTGTGCAATGTTTAAAAAATATGAGGGAATGTCTCCAGTTAATTTTAGAAAAATACATTTAGGTATAAAATAGTATCCGCAAGGATAAAATATAGTGTATAATTATTATAAGAATATTATTAATGAATAAAAACTGAGATGGGAAACAGTAAAACGATCTTACTTTTAAAGAGAGCTTTCGGTAGGTGTAAGAAAGCAAAGAAGATTTTTTGAATACGTCCCTGAGTTGAGGGCCAAAAAGCAATGCTAAGTAGGCTTATTCGGATTTCTGCACCCGTTATAGTGCTAGAGTATAAATGCTATTGCATCGTACTTGAAGAGATTGATACCGTGAGGTGTCTTTGAAGCAAGGTGGTAACACGAGATATAACTCTCGTCCTTTAATTAGGATGAGAGTTTTTTGCGTTTGTTTATATGCAGGACTCCATCATCAATATCCTCGGTTTTTATCAATAGGAGGGGAAAGTATTGAAAATATCAATTGAAGAACAGTTAAGAATCATACAAATGGGAGAGGCAGAAATAATCGATTTAGAAGGCCTAAGAGATAAACTTCTTTTAGCGCAGAAGGAAGAAAGGAGGTTAATTATAAAGTTCGGATTAGACCCAACTGCACCGGATATCCATTTAGGACATACGGTTGTGCTACGAAAGGCAAGACAATTTCAAGAACTAGGTCATAAGGTAGTGATAATAATCGGGGATTTTACAGGAAGGATAGGAGATCCTACTGGAAAATCAAAGACAAGAAAACCGTTAACAATTAAGCAGATAGAAGAAAATGCAGAAACCTATAAAAAACAGATTTTTAGGATACTTGATGAAGAAAAGACAGAAGTATGCTTTAACAGCCAGTGGCTATCAAAGCTATCCTTTCAGGAGGTCCTAAACTTAGCATCAAAATACACCGTAGCAAGAATGCTGGAGAGGGAGGATTTTAAAAATAGATTTCAAGGACAAAAGCCAATAGGAATTCACGAGTTCTTCTACCCCTTAATGCAGGCATATGATTCAATTGCTATTAAGGCAGATGTGGAGCTTGGTGGGATGGATCAAAAGTTTAATATATTGATGGGGAGGACGCTTCAAAAAGAGTATGGCCAGGAAAAGCAAATAGCAATCTTAATGCCTATTTTAGAGGGCATCGATGGAATAGAAAAAATGAGTAAAAGCTTAGGAAACTATGTTGGAGTTGAAGAAGCTCCAGGGGATATGTTCATTAAGCTAATGACTATTCCAGACAGTCTAATAATAAGATACTTTGAACTTGCAACAAATATATTGCCAGAGGGTTTAGATAAAATAAAAAAGGAGCTTGCAGAAGGGGCTAACCCTAGAGACATTAAGGAAAGGTTATCCTTTGATATTGTTTCCTTATATCATGGGGTCGATGAAGCTAATAATGTTAAGGAGGCTTTCACAATGGAATTCAGGGAGGGTGGTATTCCAAAAGATATACTGGAAATCCACCTATGCTTGGAGGAATTAAAGGATTTTGAAAATATTATTTCCTCCCAAGCTTTTAGAGAAACCCTTAATTTATCGGGAAGCGAAATAAAGAGGCTATTAAAGCAAGGTGGGATTAAGCTTAACAAAGTTAAGGTAAGCGCTGTAACAAAATTAAGACTAAAGGATGGGGATATCTTATCCTTTGGCAAAAGACTACATGTAAGGATCAATAACTCAGAGCTTCACTCTTTTCTCCCACAGAATAAATAATTAATTTATGAAGGGGCCTTGTCATGGAAACATACAAAAGCTTCATGTCTAAGGGCTCCTTTGTAAAATTATTCTTATTGCAATTTGCTAAAATAACTACATCAAATTCCAATCCTTTTGCAAGGTAGGCAGGCAATAGGACAAGACCTCCCGTATATTCTAAATCCTTTTCTGTAAGTAGCTTTATATCATGTCCAAGACTTTTTAAAAGAGCTCTTAAACTTTTACATTCCTCTATAGTTTTGCAGATTATAGCAGCAGATTTAAAGCTATCCTTTTTAATATTAGCTAAATCTATATTAATATTTATGGCTACTTCTTTCAAATCTTTCAGTTCATTAATTGCAATTTTATCTCCATGTCGAATTACAGGAATAGCAGGGGGAAGATTTGGATCCTCCAGTTTTTTAATTACTGAATTTGCTAAATCCATTATTTCTACGGTAGTTCTGTAGCTTTGCTCTAAGGTCATAAAGTTGTAATTATCCTTTCCAAATATTTCATCGCTAAAGGAATGCCAATTTTCTACTCCTCTATAGGAATATATTCCTTGGCATAGATCACCTAGTATTGTAAAGGTGCCCCCTATGACTTTTTTGATAATATATAGCTGAAAGCTACTAAAATCTTGAGCTTCATCAATAATCACATGACGAATATCAGATTTCTCTTCAGGCTCAAATATAGAGTGTTGTAAGTACATAAGTGGTGCTAAATCCTCCACCTCCAGATATCCTTCCTTTATATTTTTTAAAGTATCCTGTAGAAGGACTGTGGATATTTCTTCGGAAATATATTTGCCAGATAATTTTAAAAATAAGACTTTATTTGATAAGAGATCTTTATAATAATCTAGGGAGCTTTTCATCTTAAGCTTTGATATATAACTTTTAACTAGAGTTTTGGATAACCTTTTTACTTTTTCCATTGAGGAGTCTCTCTCATCTATAAGGTTTATTATTATATCGCGCCTTTCCTGGGAGTCCGGCATTGCCTCCTTTATATCCCATAGTTTTTGGTCATAGCTTGTTTCTATTTCTTCAAGGATTGGTACCTTCCTTTGCTTTAAAGTGTTTACTAAAGTCTTTTTAATTTCTGAAATTCTTCTTTCAAAGGAAAAGTCTTTGTAATCCTCTATAAATAGGTTGTTTATTGTTTCATATTTTACTAATATAAAATCAATGATTTTGAAATCCTCCTTTGGAATAAAATCATATTCCAAATTCTTTAAATATTCCTTTATTACATTTTTATATTCTAGAGAGGATTTAAAGGAAGATATCCACTTAATTCTTTCCTTTAAACCGGTAGGGGTTACGCTTGTTAGGTAAGATAGCTTTTCCCAAGGACTTCTAATTTCCAATTTGCAACCTATAAAGTTTAAAGAAAGCTCTTGGAAAGTTGTTTGAATTACATCTTCAACTCCTAGGTCGGGTAATACCTCTGATATATAACTTAGGAAAAATTTATTAGGTGCTATAATCATAAAGTTTTTTGAGGATAAAGTTTTTTCCTGATTATATAAAAGATAAGCGATTCGATGAAGAGCTATAGTTGTTTTTCCGCCTCCAGCGGAGCCTTGCACAACTAAAGACTTCCACATATCGCTCCGAATAACTTTGTTTTGCTCCGCTTGAATGGTAGTAACAATATCTTTAAGTCTTTTATCCTTGTTGGAGCCTAAAGCAGCTTGAAGGAATTCATCATTTGTTGTTATATCTATATCGAAGATATCCTGAAGGCACCCTTTTTCTATGCTGTATTGTCTTTTTAGTTTTATTTCACCCTCGATTATTCCCTCTGGGCAATTAAAGGAGGCACTACCAAGTCTTCCTTCATAATACAAGGTAGCAATCGGGGCTCTCCAGTCTATAATAATAAGCTCTTGATCCTTATCTCTCATCAAGGAGATTTTTCCTATGTATAATTTTTTAAAAGATGTTTCCCCGTTTTCTATAAAGTCTACTCTAGCAAAGTAAGGTTTATCTATACTTTTGAGAAGATTCTTTAATCTTCCTTCTAGAGAATACTGAAGGTTGGTATTTATTAGAAGTTCATTAAACTGCTCTGCATTATCTGAATTAAAATGACTTACACTGTAATCAACAGCTCTATCTATATTGTATTTTTCATCTATAACCTTCTGGTTATAAACCTTAAGATAATCTGTTGTATTTGCTAACTTGATAGCTTCCTCTTTATAGGCAGGATGTTTTATGGCAGGCATTAAATCACCTATCCTTTACAAAAATATTTTGCTTATAGATATATTTTATATAAATAAGAAGTAAAAGGAAAATCCCATTAGTTGTTTAATCTAGTGGACTAAAACTAAGCTAAGGTAAAATAATAATAAAATCTCGAGAATCCATTTATTTACTAGCTTTTTCTTGACAACTCGTAGCTTTTGTAATATGCTAGATATATAAATTGTCATAAATTAATATCGAGTGTGTATTTTGTCAAGAAGTGCTAATTATAGTGTTTCTGGCTTTTTTTATTTGTAAAACTAAAAACATTTAATGTTTTTGGTTTTATTTTTTTTGTAATAAAATATAATTATATATACAGAGGGTATATAAAGGAAGGATAAGATGATAAGAGAAATAAATGAGGCGGACTTAGTCCCTTGCTGTAAGTTGCTTATAGATGCTTATAACTGCTCACCTTGGGATAATCATTGGGATATTAGTACATCCCTTAGGTATCTTAAGGAATACTTTGAAGCAGATAGATTTGTAGGATTCTTAGCGCAGGATCAGACAGAGGTGGTAGCTGCAATTTTTGCACATGAAAAAACCTGGTGGACAAAGGATGAGCTTTATATTGATGAACTATATGTGGCAAACAAAATGCAAGGGAAAGGCTTTGGAGGTCAATTACTTGAAAAAGTAGAGGTATATTCTAAAGATAATAATTTGGGTGGCATTACTCTTCTTACTGACAAGTGCATGCCTTCAGCTAAATTTTATCATAGAAAAGGCTTTGCTAAAGCAAAGCATGTATTATTTATGTACAAGACGATGAAAATAAAATAATAAGAAAAAAGTAGTTTTAAAAAATTCAAACTGTTTCGGTTTTGTGGTGCAAAACATTAGAATAGCACATCAAAAAGCATGAATTTTAACAAGAAACAAGCATACGATTTTGTATGCTTGTTTTGCATATTTGTGGCCATTTGTAGTAAGGATAGTGAACAAATTGCATCTTACCTACTTTTTTTTACCTCTTACCGGTATTAAGTTACCTGTCGATGATCAAACCTTTTAAAGTATATTGAAATTGTATATAATCTTAGTGAGGCAGGTGATATGTTGAAAATACGAATTGAGATAATCAACGATTTAGCGGAGGATGAGGTGATAATATGTTGTTCCCGAGTAGATGAAACAATACAAAAAATACACCATTATGTTTTAGAACAGTCCTTATCCAAAGCTAAAATTATCTTCTATAAAAAAAATCATGAATTCTATTTTCCATTTGAAGATGTTTTATTTTTTGAAACTGAAGATGAGCATATTTATGCTCATACTGCAAATGACGCCTATAGAGTTAAGTACCGTTTATATGAGCTTGAAAATATTCTACCACGATACTTTGTGAGAGTAGCTAAGTCAGCAATAGTAAATATTATGCAGATATATTCAGTTACTCGTAACCTTACCGCTTCTAGCCGTATAAGCTTTATTGACAGTCATAAACATGTATATGTATCGCGTTCTTATTATAGGGAATTGCAGCAGCGTTTAGATGAAAGGAGTAATTATGATAGATAAAAATAATATTGATGATGACAATCTTTATGCTAAGGTAATATTAAGTTCGACTAGTAAGTATCTTCATTTAGAAGCTTTAAAAGGTGGTCAAATTATTTCATACCTTGGAGTAGTGGATGTGTATTTTGACCAAGTACAACTTTGGCTTGATAGAACAGAAGTATTTATTGACTGTATTTTAGGCACAATAAATTTATATATTCCAATGCACTGGAATGTGGTTAATAATATTGATTTATATTGTAGCAATGTAAGTAACGATACCACCCGTACTAAACCTTCAGAAAATGCACCACAGCTTACTCTTACTGGAAAAGTCATTCTGGGAACTGTGAGCATACTGTATATTTAAGTAGGATGAAGATATGATACAAACTGATACAGCCATTTCTGTCAGTAACATTGAAAAGTCATATAAGATCTGTAACAGATATTTTTTTGAAAGGAAGAAATCGAAATGAAAGCAAAAGTGTAGAACGGTAACATAACAATTCCTATCACCCGAGCTGGTGAGGGTCAGCCAATTATATTTTTCAATGGGATTGGGTCTACGCAAGCAACCTGGAAAAAGGTCATTAGTGTACTGAAAGGTGAGTACGAAATTATTACCTTTGACTTTCGTGGGCACGGGAAGGCTTCTACTGCTCAGGATTATTCTTTTGACGCTTTCGTTAGTGATGCTGACACTGTCCTGAAATCGGTAGACGTAGACAGGCCGATTATCGTTGCCTGGTCAATGGGTGCCGATATTGCAGTATCCTATACGGCAATGCATCCTGGAAAAATCGGAGGAATTGTGATCGTGGACGGAGCAGGTCCTGTACAAAAGCCGCTGATTGAAAATGTGGCTGATATCTGCGTAGAAGTCGACGCTCACCGGAGTAAGCTAATGGATCTATACCGAAAAGTTGACTGTCCGATCACGATGCTCACGGCTTCCAAGCCCCAGGGCGAAAAAGATCCTTATAATAGACGGTCGAACCGCCTCTGGCAAGATGGCGTTGACCAGTTGACCAAAGCTATCCCTTCAATTTCTGTGCAGTGGATTAACGACTCTCATCAGCTGCCCTTCAAACATCCAGTTGACATAGCACGGAGGATAGACGAGTTTGATAATCGGCAAGCTAGTTCGGATTCTTCTTTTAATTGAATTAAATAAAAAATAGATAGCACAAGTTTTTAAAGCTTGTGCTATCTTGTATTTATGCTCATTTTATTTATTAAAATTCCTTATACAACCAAGTATAACTGTTATATTTTTTAAAACCTAAATGGTAATAAAAATCTTCTGAGCCACCTGTGCAATACCATAATCCACCATAGGCTGCATAATCTCCATTTGGTGCAACTATTACATAATTTATTTTAGCATTAAAATGAGGTCCTGTTGCACAAATAAGACTATTGGCAAGATGGTCGCCCATTATATCTTCCATCTTATGATTAAATCCAAGCTGTATTGCTATTTGAAGTTTTGCATGGTCTACACCGTCGAACACACTAATTATTTTAAAGCCTTCAGGCAATGTAACTTCAAACTCTTTGTTAAGTGGTAAGCAATAACGTTCACATTCCCAAACAAATTTATAATTTCTATTTTCAAGAAACTCTTTAAATTTAGGCTGAGACTGTGGAACCCTTACAGATAAGAATCTTGTTCCATTTTCTTTTGTTCCATATAAATACTTTTCACTGAAATCAAGCATCTCCTCACGCAGATAATTGTAACCATCGGCAACTTCAAAATAAGTCGCGCCAAGTTTAAATTCAATGTGTGCACAAGCAACAATTTTATCATCATATTCCCAAATACCACTTCTACTCATTGACTTTAAATCAAGGTAAGGATGACAAAAACAGTATTCAAATTCAGCAGGCAGCATATTTCCACTAGCATTATTAGGTTCATAGTTTTTTATCAACATTTCATAAACATTGTTGTAATCTGTCAGATATTTAAAATGTCTTTGCTTTAACATACTCTTCCCCCAAAAATAAACTTTGCTTAGACATAACTAAGTACACATATATTGACATTTCTATATTGTTCTATACGCAAAAGCTTATACTCACATCAAATATCCACATTGATTAGCCCATTTTATCAGCCAATTATATTGATTATCCAAGAATTCTTTGTCAACGCAATCTAACCCATAAATTTCAATAATAGTAGCTTGCAATTGATAATGATATACTGCGAGGAAATAAAAAACAGATTCACGTTCTATTTCTCTCAAAGGACAAAATTGTTCATAACCTTTTAAGAAACGGTCAAGAACTTTTTTTGTTTTCTCATATCCGCTTTCATCCAAATCAAAGTAATCAGCTGAATTACACACTAATGCTATATCAAATACAGGGAATGCATAACAAGAGGTATCAAAATCCAATATATAAAGTTCACCCGTCAATGATTGATGAATATTACCAATATATAAGTCTCCATGACAGTACCCCTGTGGCAAATCTTTAACTCTTTCCCACAATGCATCACCATGTTTTTTGAATGCAGTTACTTTGGGCTCAGGATAATTCATTTTCATTAATATCTCTATGTATCTGTCAATGAAATAATATTTATCTCTTTTCAAAAGATTACCGTTATAGCTTTGCATTGCTTTATGATATTTACCTATTAAACGACCTATATTTTCTGCTTCTTCGTTTATATCAGGCTGCTTTCCTTCAATAAACTCATATAGAATATATAAATGCTTTCCATCGGATTCATCAGAGTCAAAATAAGACTTATACCGATTTGTAAAGATTATCTGGGGTACAGGAATATTGTTTTTTATCAGGTAAAGGTGGATATCGACCGATTGAATGGCTGTATCCATAAGCACTGAACGGATAACTCTTAAAAAATACTTTCGGTCATTTCCAAAAACGATATATGAAAGGCTACCTGCATCTCGGAAAAATTCAATTTTATCAAACTCTATTTTATAATTCTCTTTCAGCAATGATAGTATAGATGATGTCTCCATTATTCAATTCCCCCACCTAATATAAATAATCTTTTAGTAGGTATTTTTATACAAAGCTTTTATACTTTAAATTATTTTGATGAACCATTTAGGAATATAGTACAATTGTGGTTTTCCAAAATCCCTGTACCTTTGATATTTATAATACACCATTTATTGTAAGATTACCCCATATAATCAACAAAAAAATACCATACCAATTATATTGCAAATTGGTATGGAAAAGGTACTTTTATATATTTATTTTACTTTTATCTTTGGCTTAACTAATATACCTGTAGGCTTTAACTGATATTCATAAGACCAGCTATTTCCAGTAGTCCTCCAGGCATTTGGCCCATACCAAGAGGTGGTATAGTCACAGTTGTGAACTGTGCCAAAGGCGTTTATCCTATTTCCAAAGGCGGTTATGTCAATTAAGTGCTTTCCTTTGGTAACATCAAAGCTTAGTTTATATGGAGCAAGAGCTATGTTTCCTACTTTAATAGCATCAAGAGAAACAGATAATACTGGATTCCTATAATGAGGGATTTCTATTTCAAGCTGGCCTTTCTCTACAGTAGTATCCAGATGGTAGGTTACATTCCCAGCATAAAACGGTAGTCCTTGATTAACCCAATCGCCAAAGTCTAATGTCTTTACCTCTTGAATTATCTTTTTAGTTTCCCCTGAAACCTTAACTCCAAAAGCTCCTAGTAAGTAGCACCATTCCACATCTGTCTTAGAGTTATAAGGTATTTTTAAAATTATTTCTGTTCTCCCTGTTGCTAAAGGAGGAAGCAAGATCTTCTTAATACAGGTATCAACAAAATATCCTTCATAAACTTTACTGATTTCTTTACCATTAAAGATTATTTTAGTGTTGTCATAATTTTCTAAGGCTAGATACGGTTTTTCCACTTCTATTTCTGAGTCTATTTCAAAAAGCAGGCTTAATTCATGCTCATAACTTTCTGAGCTTTTATCTACCCAGGGCTGAGCTAAGGCATCCATTCTTAAAGGGTAGGCAAAGATTTTCCTATATATATTATCTATTCTTAAGATTTCTTCTACTTCATGGAAGATCTCACCATCCATTGAGTATTTTGCCATATCTAATAGAAGCACATTTGGTTCAGATAAGGTTATAGGTACCCTAGATTTAAACACTACCTCCTGATGCCTTAATACTGAAGGTGTAATAATCAAATTTTCCTTAGGAATGTTTTTAACATTTGGCTCTAAGGATAGTAAAAGGCTATCATGCTGGTAAAATTCATAATTTATTATGGTATTGCCTTCTTCAAGGAAACTAAGGCATTGCTTTATGTCCCCGGTTATAGAATCATAAATAGTTGGTTCCCAATTACCCTTCAGGCTTATTTTAATATCCTCTTTCTCTGATATATCAGGATTAGCTGCTTTATTTACATGACATATAAAGAGCCATCTATTTTCATTATCTGACCTAAGCTGGTAAAAGATATTGTCAACTCTTGAACCATCAACTTTTCTAATATCAACTAATCTATAAGGCTCTAGTCCTTCTAAAAGTTTACTTTTTGAAAATGCTATGTTTGTGCAGCTTGAGCTTAGCTTTTTTATTCTATCAGAAGGCATAGCATCAACTAAGCTGCCAGGGGTGCCAAGAAATATTACCTTACCTCCGGATTTCCCAAAGGCTTCAAGTCTATCTAAGGTGCTGGATCTTAAGGTTTCGTTGCCAGGCACCAGTATAACATCATAATTCATTTCCCCAACTATAAAGGAGGCACTTTCTTCAAGCTGATTTTGAGAAGGAAGTAGAGCTTCTGATATAAAGTGAAAATCTAACAATCCATAAAGGAGCCACTGGGTAAGGTCTTGGAAATTAGTCTCTAACTCTTCTCTAATAATACTGGTTTGTTCTAAAGGACCAAAGTGTAGCCAGTAGGATTCCACAGGATGAATTACTCCTATTTTTACAATGTTTTTACCTCTAGTTAGAGCTGTATTTAAACGGCTGAAATAATTCTCAATAAGAGGATATTCCCTGTACCAAGGGGACTGGTAGCCTATACAAGCAGGATAATCTCTTTTAGCCTCCCCACCCATAGAAACCCAGGTTAGATGATGAACCCGCAGGGTAACACCTAAGGCAGCCTGCCAATCTCCAGCCAGCTTATGACCTCTGAAATCAAAGTCCCAATTGGTAACTCCATATATTTCGCATAAAACACCAGGTCTACCGTATTGATTTGAGGCACTCTGTGCTTGCTTTAAAGTAGTGAACTCTCTTTTGTCGCAAAGCATATCGATGCCAGGTAACTGAAAGGATCTATAAGCACGCATAGCTTCTCCTAAAGCACCAGTTTGAGAAGCTAAGGATTCCTCAGACATCATATGTCCAGTTAGCATTATGCCATGCTCCATGCACCAGTTGCCAATATTATCAGAAAAAGCAGTGGTGAACCTTTCACAAAGATGATCGTGATATCTATATCTATTTAAGGGCGCACTACCTTTGGGAAGCTCCCAAAATAACTCTGGAAGACTATCTAGAAAGCTACTTCCATAAGCCAATTTATAGGATTCCTCAAAATCGTCAGTATAGGGGATTGCAATATCCTTTTCCTCAGTGGCATAGCCTAAAAATTCCTTGTGGGTGAATTGAGGCTCATCCGTGAATATTGAAGGTATTGTGAAACCAAAATCATCCTTTAACTCACTATAATATTTTTCATGGGTAACTTGAATAAACCTATCAATGGCTTTTTTATCTAAGGTATTTACATAAGATTGATTATTAAACCAGGGGCTATTTCCACTTATTTCAAGATAGGCTCTCCAGAGCTTACCCTTACCTTTAACTGCTTCACCAGGCATTAATCTTTTATAATAGCTTAAGGTGCCAGCTTCTATTACTACCTGATAGCTTGCGATAAGGCTTCGCTTATCTCCTCTTTGATATCTTGCGCTAGAGTCGTATTCGAGTGAAGCTTTATTTAAGTCTCCATTATATTCATTAGTCGTAAATAATAGAAAGCGTTGTTTATACTTATCCTCTTTAGTTACTATTCCACCTGCAAAGCCAGATGGCCAACGGTCCTCATCATAAAGATAGCAAAGCATATCTTCTTTCTTAAATTTGTTCTTGCAGCTTTTCACCAGTTCCATAAATTCTTTTCCAAGATATTCTGTGGCCATGCCTGTCCTACAGTGTATATGGCCTCCTCCCATTCCCATTAGCTTTAAATCATCTATCTGTTTTTCTAGAACTTCCTTTTCTAGCTTACAGTTCCAGGCCCAAAAGGGTGCACCTCTATATTCTGAAGTTGGATTTTTGAAAAGTTCTATGGAAAGTGACTTTTCTACATTTTTCGGGTATAACATAATCTACCTCCAAGATTTAAATTTATATTTATATTTTACCCTAAAGGATTTTATTTTTCATGGGAGTATACTATTATTAATAGGGGGGTGTTCTATTGATTAAAGCACTTGATTATTATAAGGAAGCAAAGGAACTCTTAAGTAAGGAAGAACCAATTTACTTAAATAAAGCAATAGAGTCTTCAAAATCTCACCTTCACTCTCATAATTTTATAGAGATTGCCTTCGTAGCGTCTGGGGTAGGGATTCATTCAATAGGGGATAAGGAGTATGAGGTATCTAAAGGGGATCTTTTTATAATCAATTATGATATTCCCCATGAATTTAAATCCCTAGAAGATAGCAAATACCCAAATCTACATATTTACAATTGTATATTTAGACCATATTTTTTAGATGATAGGCTAACAGATTGTAAGGATTTCTATGAAATGTCAAAGCATTTTCAATTTCCCACAGTATTTCCTGAGGGAACTAAATATGTAGGAGATATTACTCTTATGGATAAGGAAAGCGCTGCTATAGATGGAATATATGAAAAAATGTTTAGAGAATATGAGCTAAAAGAGGAAGGCTATATTGAAATTTTAAGAGTATATGTAATTGAACTATTAATAACTATTTTTAGACTCTATAATAGAAAGGATGCATTAAGGGACAAGCTCTATAGCTACAGGCAAGAGATGATAAATAAGGTTACTTATTATATGAAGGAAAACTATGCTAAGGATATTAAGCTGGAGGATCTGGCAAATATGGCTTTTTTAAGCCCTAATTATTTCAGTAAGCTCTTTAAAGAATGCACCTCCCATACAATATCTGAATATATTCAAAAGCTTAGGATTAAGGAAGCCTGCAAGCTTTTAAAGACCACAGATATTAAAATTATAGAAATATCAGGTATGGTAGGCTACAAGGATATAAAGTATTTTAATGAGATATTTAAAAGGTGGGAGGGTAAAACTCCTGGTGAGTATAGGAAATATTGAAAACAAAGGAGAATAGCATGAAATCGTATTTAGTAAGACCTACTTCCTGTTGATTACTTTCATATAGTATTTACGATTCCACAAGAATTAAATTACATAACTCTAACCACCCACATTTATACTGCTTAGTACCAAGTGGAGGGTTAAGTTTTGAAGGAAGCAAATGGATAGGCTCAACTTCAGAAACCGAATCTAAACATAAAAAAATTTATATAGGAGGTAAAATTAATATGGAGCTTACGTGTAACAAAGTTTATATTCACTTTTTTGAAAATACAGATGCAGAAGCTTTACTCGATTTGCATTTAAGAAACGGTGAATTATTCCAGAAATATTCGCCAACTTTTGACGATGACTATTACACACTTGAATCAAAACGTAAAGATATTAGCAATTCTATAAAACAAAGAAAAGAAGATAAAATATATTCTTTTGGTATATATTTAAAAGATAACGGGAAATTGGTTGGGGATGTATCCCTGTATCATATATTTCGAGGTCCCCTCCAGAGATGTTTAATTGGTTATTCATTGGACAAGCAATATAATGGTAGAGGTTATACCACAGAAGCAGTCTCTTTAGCAGTAGAATTTGCGTTTAATGAATTAAAACTACATCGTGTTGAGGCAGGCGTAATGTTAAGCAATATAGGTTCAGTGCGAGTATTAGAAAAGGTAGGTTTTAATAGAGAAGGCATAGAACAAAAGGGTGTAAAGATTAATGGTCAATGGGAAGACCATCAGATATTTGCTATAATATCAGATACTAACTAAACTTTATTTAGTGAAGAAGGTTTATATTTTGTGACGCAAGGGTAAAAAACATATGCTGTAACAATATTAATAAGCCATTTTGGGAAAAACATTTATGTGATTGGAGTTGCAAGTCTTTCTTTCCATTCTTCTTGGTATGCAATGAGCAGTGTAATACCTGTTCTTAAATACGATTTGACAAAAGAAATCAAGCATTACGAAATTCCTAAAAATATAATCATTGAGCAATATACACTTAATGAAAACACTATAGATAAATTTATTGAAGCAACAGCTATTGCCAATGATGACGTTGCTGATAGCAAGGGAGAACTAAGTTTTCGTTCAGGAGGCGAAGGTTTCAAAATATTTACAGCAACCGATAATGGAAAGATTGTCAGTGCAATTACTTTATGGGATATTGGTGAAGGTCGCAGTGCTGCTGAAAATATTTTTACAATACCAGATTACAGAAGAAAAAATATTGCACGAGAAATAATAGCAACAGGACTGCAGTCATTAAAGGATTCAGGTCAGAAAATTGCCACTCTATCAATGAATGGGAAAAATCTCAATGCTATGAAATTGTATTTATCTATTGGATAGAATACAGCTAATTACTTCGGAATCTTTCTAAAAATCCGAATTAAGTGAAGTCGAAAATCTTCAGTTTCATTTTCGATTCTAGTGTTAAAGTACATGCTATTTGCTGTGATATTTATTACATATGCACCTCAAAAACGAACCCGTTGCTAAATTGTACCCTCTTCATTTTCATCAGGAGTAAACTCAAACAAGTCACCAGGCTGACAATTTAAAATTTTACATATCTTATTCATTGTTCCAAAACGTATCCCTTTTACTTTGCCTGTCTTTATAAGAGATAAGTTAACATTTGAGATTCCAACTTTTTCAGATAATTCAAGTAAGGATATTTTCCTGTCTGCCATTATACGATCTAATCGTACTATAATCATAGCTAAGCCGCCTTTACACTATAGAGTCATTATCTTCTTTAAGCTCAACACCTCTAGAAAACATGCTTGCTAATCCAAGGAATATTGAAGCTACAAGAAGTTCAGTAAACATCATTGGAACATTAATAATAACAGCAGTCAATTCTGAAGAGCTCCTTTCATAGGTGTTAATCAGTAAAGAAAGAAATGCTCCATATCCAAAATCAAAAGCAAATTGGACAACGATTGTTATTGTAATGGCTATACCAATTTTCTTGAATAAAATAGAATTGGCTTTAGTAAAGGGTTCATTATCCACTTCAAAACTTCTAAATACTTTCTTTAATTGTATACAAGAATAATATAATAAAAGCAAAATTGGAAGATTTGATATTCCAACATACAAAAGAATTTGTGGTATATATTGTGATTGAATAGATACAGGGAAAACTATTGAACCCATTGTGCATTGAAAACTTGGTAAAAATATATTAATCCAAGTTTCCTTCAATATTCCAGAAGGAAGCAATGACAATATATTGAGGATAGAGAAAACCACGCCAGTAAAAGTAAATATTATTGAAATAGCAAGGCATAATTGGAAAATCAGGAATAAGGGACCTACCTTTTGATACTTATCAAATAATTTAAACATAAAACGCCTCCATATTTTGTATATTATTATTATAATACTAATATTATCGTTTTACAATAATTAATTTATGTATTACTAAAATAAATTATTGTATTTATATAGTAATGAAATATATACTGGACAATTATAGCAATTATATAAGCTGAAATATGATATAATTATCCTATTAAGGAGATGACTTCTATGAAAAGAATAAAATCAATTAAACACTCGGTGCAGTTAATATAATCTGATAACAGATTGTACCGAGATTTTCTAATTTGGTATCAGTTAACTGCACTGCTTTTCGTGGAAATTAAATATGAAAAGGAGTTATGTTATGGAATATATGAAGTTAAAAGAATACTGGCTGTCTGAAGAAAAAAAGAGCTTCCAAGGTTGGAATTTTTCCTATATTGATAAGAGAAAATCCCAGGAACCTTTACCTTGGGACTACGGCAATATTGTACACCAACATTTAAAGACTAATTCAAAACTACTGGATATGGGAACTGGAGGCGGCGAATATTTACTCACGCTAAATCACCCTTATGGCAATACTTTTGCGACAGAAGGTTATCCCCCTAACTTTGAGCTATGTAAGCGCACTTTAACTCCACTAGGCATTGAGGTTAGACAAATTTTTAATGATAATTACCTGCCTTTTGAAAAGGATATGTTTGACATCATAATAAACAGACAAGCATCTTTTGACATAAATGAAGTTTATAGATTATTAAAGCCTAAGGGTTTATTTATTACCCAGCAGGTTGGGGAGTTAAATAACAAAGAGTTATCAAGGTTTTTAATAAAGGATTTTGAAAAGATTATAAGAAAGGAACATACCTTAAAAAGTAATTTGAAGTTAATAAAAAACAAGGGAATGACCATATTAGAGTCAAAGGAATGTTTTCTAACACAGAAGTTCTATGATGTGGGAGCCTTAGTTTATTATGCAAAAATTATTCCTTGGGAATTTCCCAATTTTTCAGTTGAAAGTTGTTTTAATCAATTATGTAAGCTGGAAACAAAAGTTAAAAAGGAAGGATTTATTGCAAGCAAAGAGCACAGATTTGTTATTGTGGCTGAAAAACCTAACCTTTCAAATGGAAGGTAATCCTCAGTAACGGTATATGCCTTAATGTAAAGAGCACGTTAAAATTATTTTTTAGTGTGTTTTTTACATTAAGGGGTTGTAATACTATCCATAAGATGTATAATTACACTATAAGAGCATATAGATACTACTATACCTAAAGAAAATAGAGTAATACCTATTTTAAGGAGTTTTAAGTATGAATAAAAAAATAGGTTGCCTTATAATACATGGCTTTGCAGGAAACTTAAAGGATATAGAAAAGCTAAATAGATTTTTATTAAAAAAAGGCTTTGAAACCTCTTGCCCATTATTAAAGGGGCATGCACTTACGAAGAAAGATTTAGCAAGAACTAGTTATTCAGATTGGATATCTTCTGCAGAAGAATCCTTAATGGAACTTTCAAAAAAAAGTGATAGGGTGGTCCTAATTGGATTTTCTATGGGGGGATTAATAGCTTTTAATCTGGCTATAAAACATGATATATATAAAATGGTGACTTTAAGTGCACCAATATATCATTGGGATTTAAAACGAATGGTTACAAATATTATTAATGATATAAAAATTAGAAAAACTGAGCAGCTAAGAAACTATATTAGAACTTCTACAAATATACCTTTCAGAGCTTTGCTTAATTTTAAGTTGCTTTTATATAGAACAAAACCTTTGCTAAGCCAGATTACTTGTCCCATCTATATAGCTCAAGGTTTAATGGATGATACTGTAAAGCATAAAAGTGCTAACTATATCTATAGAAACGTAGCTTCTACCCAAAAGATAATGAAGTTTTATAATAATTCTCCACATGTAATTTGTAATGGGCCGGATTTTAGGGAGCTTTGTGCTGATATAAAAATTTTTATTGATAACTAAATAGACAAGGAGGTTATATTAATATGTTTAATTTGCTTAATATCTATGCTAAGGGTAGCGATCCAATGGGTCTAGTCTTATTCACCTACCCCTTAATAGTTTTTGTAGTATCCCTTGTAATGCAACTTATACTTAAGAAAAAGGTTGGTATTTTACTGATAAACTTTGCATTCTGGTTGGTTTTAACCTTTACTGTATTAAATTCAAGCTTCCTAATTTATTGCTTTGTGTATACAGTGATTTCTTTCCTGGGAACGCTTATGGCAGATATAATTATTTCTATTAAAAACAAGTTTAAAAATAGAAGTAGAGCTTAGTTAACTAAAAAGCCTTAAGCTAAATTGATATTAGGGATTAGGAATAAAATTGGCTTGCCTATTTAAGACAAGCCAATTTTATATATAGTATCCACATATTATCTAACATAGCCAAATAATAATTAATTTACGCTTTTTATATGTTCATGATCTATAAGGTGTCTACTACAGTAAGCATGCCGACCTTCACATTTTGAGCAATATCTAAATTCCATATTAGGATCTTCTATCTCAGTTATACCACAAACGGTACACTTATGAAAAGCAATAACCTTTGGGCGGTCAATGTTATATCTTTTTCGGTTTGTATATACCTGCTTCTTAGTCTTGCTTCTTCTAAATAAATCCTTACCGAAGAACAAGAAGTAATTGAGTACAGAGACAATAGCAGCCACTTTAGCAGGTATTGGTGCGGTTATAATTGTATAAGCAAGGAAAGCCCAGTTTAGGTAGGCTAAGTATTTTACTTTCATTGGCAATATGAAAAACAATAAAATTTCATAATTTGGAAATACTGCAGCAAAGGCAAGGAAAAGTGAAAGATTAAGGTAGGTGGCACTTCCATCAATTCCTACTATGAAAGCAGCGACGATTGTAAATAACATCCCTACCAGATAATATATATTGAATTTGAAACTACCCCATTCCTGTTCAAGCCCTGTTCCAACAATATAATAGAAATATAGTACAAAAAATACGAATATATCAAGTCTACCTGCAGATGGTGGAATAAAAATAAAGGTTATAAGTCTCCATACCTGGCCTTGGAGTACTAAACCTGAGTCAAGTCTTAAGTTGTATATTAACATACCAGATTGATCAATCAAGCTTAACAGATATATAAAACCGTTAATTCCAACAATGTACATAATTAAATTTTTTATAGCGTATCTTCCAAATTTTCTTTCCAATTTGTCTAGCCACTTCATAGTAGCACCTCACTTTGCATGTTTTAGAAATATAAGTATTATTATAACATTATTAATATAGAATTAATATGAAACATATTTTCGAGCTAAGCTTTTACTTTATTGAAATTGAATTAATAATTTGATTTATGGTTTTGTCGCCCTCCTTATCTCCACTGGTGGAGATAAAGCTTAAAACATAGCCATTAATTATACAAGCAAAATCTTTTTGATGAATTTCTATATTATTCGTTTTATCACTTGCCACTGCATCTAGAACACTAAAATTCCTTTTACCTATCTTTTGATAATAAATATCCTTATTGAAGCTATATGGAAAAGAAAACTTTAATGCAATTAAGCCTGCCTTTAGAGTCTTTAGATAATCGGAGCTTTTCTTGACTTTTTTAAGGGAGGATATTTTTTCGGCAATTATACAAAAACTAGCATTATTAGTGCTTTGATCTAGCTGGAAATCCTTAAAAATAGTGATAAGACAAAGGCTATTTAAATCACTAAGCTTTGGTTGGGACCCATCTGCTAATGGTTTTTGACCTTGAGGGATAGTTATCACATATTCTTTAGGCGCAGTTAAGTTCATATTAAAGAAGCTATTTTTATAACTATTTATTTCAACTATACCTAAATCAATTTGTTTATTTTTAGTTCCCTTTGTCATAGAGCTTAAATTGCACCCTGTTAAAATTATAGTAAAGAAAAAAACTAAGATGAAGGAAACATATTTTCTGACCATAAGAATCTCCCTAAACTCATTGTTTAATTGCCTTAATAATACATCATATACAAACAATAGTATATAAAAAAATAGCTTTGTAATTGATACAAAGCTATTTATCATTCATCTTTATTAATACTATCTCATTACAATCTTTGCATACAATGGCAATACTACCATCGCCACAATTTTTTAAACTAAATTTTTGAAAGGGCTTATCGCTTTCAAGTTCTTCGATATTCCCACATTTACATAATAATTTTATCATATTACCTCCATAGCTACTATTGACATGATACTATTATACACTAATATGTTAAAACTATAAATAAAAAATATTATATTTGCCCTTTATAGTAGGTAGGATGCATCTAATTGTTACTGCTATTATTACCAGGGTACCTCCAATAATTGAAAAAATCCCTGGAGTTTCTTTTAGCAGAAGAAGTACCCAAATTGGATTTAAAATAGGTTCAATTACGGGTATAAGAATCGCCTCCAAAGCGGTTACATGCTTTATGGCAGCAGCATATAGTATATAAGGTATACCAAGCTGTAAAACTCCTAATAGAATTAAGCCTATCCAACCTTGAGTACTCGGCTGGGAGGCAAACATAAAGGGTAACCCTACCAAAGCGGTAAGTATATTTCCAAGAAATACTGATTCTAAGGGAGAACCATTTTTTTGAAGTCTCATAAATATGGCAAAGAAACCAAAAGAAACTCCGCTAAGAGCTGCAAGAATGTTCCCAATAACCCCATTTGTATTTAAATGGTCCAGAAAAAATAAAGCCATACCACCAAGGATAATAAAAATCAACAACCAATCAATAACTTTTGGATTTTCCTTTAGAAACCAAGTCCCAAATATTGCAACATATATGGGGGCTGTATATTGGAGGAAAATAGCATTGGCTGCAGTGGTAGTTTTGTTGGCTATAACAAACAACATAACTGTTGCAAAGTAAGCAAAGGCAGCACCTAATTGAG
Source organism: Clostridiaceae bacterium (assembly GCA_036507955.1). Classification (GTDB taxonomy): domain Bacteria; phylum Bacillota; class Clostridia; order Clostridiales; family Clostridiaceae; genus DATCIH01. Next base: position 28,896 of record DATCIH010000055.1, read on the forward strand.
CCGGTGACCAGGTGAACTTAGGCTTCTTCATATAGATAAGTAGTACCACAGCGGCAATAGCACTTCTCATGCCAGCTATTGCTGCGGGGTTCCAATTTATAGATTTTATAAGAATTCCACCAAGACTCCAGAGAGTTGCTGTAATGACTAAATATATAATAGCTTTTGACCTTCCACTTGGCTTTATCATAATTTATTCCCCCATATATTACCTTTCTCTTAAATCTAAAAAATAATAGTAGTTTGGTATTATTATATATATTTTGAAATGATAAAGCCATACTTGTGAAAATTCTCTTATAATAATTCTTTCCCTTGAAAAGGCAATGAGGAATAGGGATAATATAAGTAACCGGTAATACCTTTGAGGGGAGATGATCAATTTTGATTAAAAAGGATAGGTGGTTTTCCACCTAGCTAAAAGGGGGCATGCCTACCAAGGCATGCCATCTAATATTGACAACTGGATAAATAGATAATAGAATGAAATTGTAAAGATAAATTTGGAAGGATGTGTGCATATATGGTAAAGAGTATAGTTTTTGAGGTGATCTTTCTATAATTAAATAAGGAAGAAAGTACTGAAATTTCTTACATAGTAAGGTTTATTTCTTATGACTTTCTTTAGAAACTAATAACCGTTATCCAAGATGCACTTTAATATAAAATTGAAAGCAGGGTTAACCTGCTTTTTTTGTTCAATTTTTTAAAGTATAATAACTGGAAAAGCTATGTCCCGCGGTTATATATTATCCGCGGGATTTTTCTGCCTAAAATTATTTCGGAGGTGATTTAATGAAAAATCTTAGTTTTTTTAACAATGTTTTCATGAAGGAGTCAGTAAAATTAAAAAAGGGAGAGGATTCTTTGAATTATAAAAATGGTAAGGAAATCCTGCCAGAGGAGCTATTAAGGCAGGTACAACAATATATACAAGGAGATTTAATATATATTCCCATTGGAGAAACTAAAAGAAAAGCCTGGGGTGAAAATAACGGAACCCGAGAGCAAATTAAAAATAGAAACGAAGATATTTTAAAACAATATAAAACAGGCAATTCCTTTGAGAAGCTGGCAGCCTTGTATTGCCTTTCAGAGGAGAGCATAAGAAAGATAGTTTATAAGACATCAAAAGAATATACAAAGGTAGGTGGTAGGTAGTTGAAGCTTAAAGATTTAGGATGGAATGAGTTTTTTAAAGAAAGCTTTAATGACTTGTGGAAAGAAGGAATTATTCCTGGAAGAATATTCAGTGAACAAAGGGGAGAATACAAGATTCAGACAGAAGCAGGAATATTATCTTGTAGGATATCTGGAAAATTAAGATTATCCTTTGATCAAGGGGGCGAGGTGCCAGCGGTAGGTGACTTTGTTATGGTAGCACCTAGAGCGGATGAGGGAAGCGGTACTATTCACAATATATTATCAAGAAAAACTAAACTATCAAGAAAGATAGCAGGGGAAGTTACCCGTGAACAGGTAATGGTTACAAATATAGATTATGTATTTATAGTTATGGCTCTTAACAATGATTTTAATATTAAAAGGTTAGACAGATATCTTATTGTAGCTTGGGAAAGTGGGGCAATTCCAGTTGTCCTATTAACAAAAGCAGATTTATGTATAGACCTTGCGGAAAAGCTTGAGGAGGTTCAAAACTCAGCTCTTGGAGTTATGGTTCATGCTGTTAGTACTGTTATCCCAATTGGTATAGATACGGTTAAGGAATATATAAAGCCTGGTACAACCACCGCTTTGATTGGTTCCTCTGGTGTGGGAAAGTCTACCCTTATAAATGCAATACTTGGTGAAGAGGTGCAAAAGGTAGAGGGGCTTAGAGATGATGATAGGGGTAGGCATACCTCCACTTACAGGTCTATTTTCTCCCTAAAAGATGGGGGACTTATTGTTGACACACCTGGAATGAGAGAACTTCAGCTTTGGACAGGAGAGGAGGGAATAATAGGAACCTATGAGGATATTAAAGCAATAGCTAAAAATTGTAGATTTAAGGATTGTCAGCATAAAAAGGAACCAGGTTGTGCTATAAATGAAGCTTTAGATGAGGGCATTCTTGTAGCTGAAAGGCTTGAAAGCTATAAAAAGCTTCAAAAGGAACTACTATATATAGAAGGAAAGCAAAAGGAAATTGAAAGAGCTATGAACAAAAAGCAAACCAGGCTTACTTCTAAAATTAAAGCATAAATGGAAATATTTTTATAAGCATACAAAATAAGAATGTAGTATAATTAACTTATAATTATACTACTGTAAGGGGTGAGGGTATGTCCATTTGTACCGAGTGTGGTAAAAGTATGGAAGAAGAGGCAAGATATTGCTCTAATTGTGGAAAGCCTACTTCAGAAGAAGCTAGTTTTATAAGGAAAAAGAGTAAATCTAAGTTAAATATTGCAATAATAGAGTTAGGAAATATCTTTAAAAAGTTAACATTAAAACCTATTGCTACAATTGAGCAGGTTAAAGATATCCTTAGTCAAGAAAGTACCATTATACTTACACTTGTTTTAGCATGTATAAATGGCCTTCTTAGCATGTGGGCTATGAAGGCATTTTCTACTATACTGCTCAATAAAATAAGTAGTGTTTTTAGAGCTTATCTAGAGAACATATACATGCTTTTAAGTGGTGGCAATTTACCAATGAACGCAAATATAACTTTGAAAATAGCCTATGACAAGCTATTTCTATATTCTACTTTAAGTTATCTGGTTTTTGCAGGTACCCTATTTGTAGCCTTATTTATTTTTTATAAGTATATGCTCAAGGGTCGCGATGCTAGAATTACCTTATGGAAGTTAGCAGTTGTGACTACAATTCCTTTAGTGGTAGCAGAGTTTTTGGCAATGTGTTTATTATATATATCTCCATTAATTTCTATAGGAATAATAATATTTGCCATTGTATTTTCAGCTTTAATCTTATCTAAAGGGTTTAATTGCTTAGTAGAAGAAAAAGAAAATAAAATTATATACATTGTCCCTTTAGTTTATTTTCTTGCGATTTTAATCACTTGCATTGTTTTGTCATTTATGCTGAAGTCATTAAATATCAGTATTATAAATCCTTTTATACCGGGAGCTACAGCTTAAAAGATATGTAATAAAATAAGACAAGCTCTAATATTATAATTAAAGGGATACCTATAACAAATTTTAAACGTTTTGTTTTATGATGAAAGACGTACATTCCAAAAAGATCTCCAATGCCACCACCTAGTAATGCAACTAAGAAAAAAGTTCGCTCCTGTATACGCCACTTCTTTTTAATGGCTCTTTTTTTATCAATAAACATTAAGGCAAACCCAAAGCAGTTAATTAAAACTAAATATGTAATTAAAAAATATTTCATTTATCCCCTCCCTATTGAATATGCTTTTATTATACCAGCTTTAAGGGCTGAATTTTATGGAAGCTAGATAACATTAGAAATAAAGAGATATCAAGAGCAATAGCCAGAGAAAATCAATTAATCTGATCAGGACGAGCTTTAAATAAAGGCAGTTATCCAATAATGATATTGAGTTATTCAATACTGTATAATATAATATATATTATACTTATAAGTGATAATTATTAAATAAGAGGAGGATATTAAATGACACAACAATTAACAATTGCTATCATTTCAGTTGTAGGAGTATTATTTTTATTATGGGTACTAGGAATTAGAATTATTTCCAGTAACCAGGTTGCCATAGTTGAAAAATGGTGGTCATCAAAGGGTTCCTTGACAGAACAGATTATAGCCCTTCATAGGGAAGCCGGCTACCAACCAGAGGTACTAAGAGGTGGAATACATCTATTAACACCACTTTTATATAAAGTTCATATAGTACCTCTTGTAACTATACCTCAGGGAAAGATAGGTTATGTATTTGCCAGAGATGGTAAACCGCTAGAACCAATTCAGACCTTAGGTAAAATAATTACACAAAGTAATAATTTTCAAAATGTAAGAGCTTTTCTTGAGAATGGCGGTCAGAAAGGACCTCAACGACCAATAATCAGAGAGGGTACCTACGCTTTTAATTTAGCTCAATTTATTGTAATCACAGAAAATAGCACTTATTATCTTCCAATGGGTAATAAGATAGAACAGGAATCAATTTTGGATATGGCTAAGAAGATTAGCTCAAAGGGTGGTTTTGAACCTGTAATTATTCAAGGCGAAAGTGATCTTGTGGGAATTATAACAGTACATGATGGTCCTTCCTTAGGAAAGGATAATATCATATGTCCAATTGTTGGTGATAATCCTACTGATTTAAATTATCATAATAATTTCCAGGATCCTGAGAAGTTCCTTGAGGCAGGTGGCTTTAGAGGTAGGCAATATCAGGTACTAGCAGATGGTACTTACTTTATAAATAGATTGTTTGCCACCATTGAATTCATAAAGAAAACGGTAATACCTGTAGGCTATGTAGGAGTCGTAGTATCTTATACTGGTGCTAAGGGTGAGGATTCAACAGGAATTGACTATAAGCATGGTGAGCTTGTAGCAAATGGCTTCAGAGGTGTATGGAGCGATCCATTAATGCCTGGTAAATATGCTTTCAATACTTATGCAGGTAGTATAATGCAGGTTCCTACTACCAATGTTATATTGAAATGGATAAGCAATCAAAGTGGTTCTCATAATTACGATACAAATCTTACTGAGGTAAGTCTTATCACGAAGGATGCTTTTGAACCATCCTTGCCTTTATCTGTGGTATTCCACATTGATTATAGAAAAGCACCACTTGTAATTCAACGTTTTGGTGATATTAAGATGTTAGTTGATCAGACTCTTGATCCTATGGTTTCCGCATACTTTAAAAACGTAGGTCAGACTAAAACTCTTATAGAGTTAATTCAACACAGAAATGAAATACAAGATCAAGCTTCTCTTGAGATGAAAACTAAGTTTGATCATTATAACTTAGAGATGGAAGAAGTACTTATTGGTACTCCAACAAGCTCTAAAAATGATACTAATATAGAAGGAATATTAACTCAGCTTCGTTCAAGACAGCTTGCAAGAGAACAACTTGAAACCTATTCAAATCAACAGACCGCAGCTGAAAAGGAAAAAGAGCTTAGAGAAGCAGAAGCAATGGCTAAGCAACAAACCGCTCTTACAGAATCTGATGTAAATATCAGAATTCAAGAGAATACTGGTAAGGCTGAATTTATGAAATCTAAGCAGGATGCAGAAAAGATACAAAGATTATCTGAAGCTGAAGCTTACAAGGTTAAGCAGCAGGCAGAGGCAGAAGCCTTCAGAGTTAAACAGACCGGTGAAGCAGAAGCCTTTAGAATTAAAACTGTAGGTGAAGCTGAAGCTGATAGAGAAGCAAGAGTTGGTATATCAATGGCAATAGCAGCTAGTGAGCAGGTTAATGCTTACGGCGGATCTAAATTCAAGATTACTCAAGATGTAATGAATAATTTTGCAGATGCTATTAAAACTTCTGGAGTAGAAATTGTTCCAAGAACAGTTATAACCTCAGGTGGCGAGGGTGAAGGAAAGAACGTTACAAATGCCTTTGAAAGCATGATAATGTTATTACTTAGCGATAAGCTTACATTAAATGGGGATGTTATGACTAAGTCTTCACCAGAAGCTGAAAAGCTAAAAAAAGAGATTTTAGAAAAAATATCAAGAGATAATAATATACAGAAATAAAGAAAAACGAACCCGTTGAGCTTTTGCTCAACGGGTTCGTTTTTGTTATATAACTCTTTCTATATGATTTCTAAAATATAGTAAACATGCTATAATTTTATACAGTGCTATGTATACTCTAAAAATGCAATTCATACAACATAGTATGGCGAAGTAAAGATTCTTAATATAAAGGACGGTGAATGAATTTGGAACAAATCCTGTTTGAAACAAGAACGGATTTTCGAAATTGGTTAGCGGACAATTGTACCACAAGTAGCGGAAGTTGGTTGGTGTTCAGTAAACACGCTAATATTAAAACGCTTAAAGCTAGTGAAGCTCTTGAAGAAGCACTATGTTTTGGTTGGATTGACGGGCAAATGCAAAGTATTGACGAAACAAAGTATTTAAAATACTTTTCGATAAGAAGAAAAGGAAGCAAGTGGTCAGATAAAAATAAAAAGCTTGTAAAAGAGCTTGAGCCTATTTCAGAAGAGCAAGTACAAATGGTTACAGAACTAATAAAAGATACGGAACCAGCATTCACTAATTTTATGTCTATGTCGCCTTCTGTTAGAAAAAACTATACTGGGCTATATTTTGATGCTAAATCTTATGTAAAGGCACATCAATCTTATGAGAGGAATATTGAACCATAGTAATAAATTGTTCATTAATTACTTATATATTTTCATTATCATAGGAGGAGATAGATATGGATAAAAAAGAGTTATGGAACTCTCAACAAAAGTTATTAAAAAGTATAATAACGAAATTAGATGAATTTGATGAAGCAATTAAATTATGTTTAGACCAACACTCTATGGTACATACATCCGAAATGTCGCAAACAAATGTTGTAACATTTGAGGATGAATTATGGGATGGATTGGAGGAAGTAACATTTCGTACTATGCCAACTGAAAAGGATGAAGCAACTATAGCTTGGTGTTTATGGCATTCAACAAGAATAGAAGATATAACAATGAATATATTAGTTGCTGATGATACTCAAGTTTTAAATAACGATAATTGGCTTAAGAAAATGAATGTAAGGGTTTGTGACACAGGTAATGCCATGACTAATAAAGAAATTGTTGATTTTAGTTTAAGTATGGATATGCAGGAATTGAGAAATTATAGAAAAACTGTGGGCAGAAAGACTCGTGAAATTATTAAAAGATTTGAGCCATCAGATTTAAAAAGGAAAATAGAGGCAAATAGATTACAGCGTATTTTAGATGAAGGCGGAGTGTTAAATGTTGAAGGTGCAAATTGGTTAATTGATTTTTGGGGTAGGAAGAATGTTGCAGGTATTTTATTAATGCCCATAACTCGTCACCATATTGTACATATTAATGAATCAATTCGACTGAAGGAAAAGTGCAGAAAATTGGCTGAAAGATAATGTAAAGATCAAAGATAACATTGTTCAGAAAATTCTTATACCATACTAAATATTCTTATATTAAGGTTACACTATTCTTATCTTGTGAAGTAAAGGTAGTTTTATGCGTACTTTCAAATGTTTATATAATAGGGAGATGTACAAAGATGATTAAAGTTAGATTAGAAGGAGAACAAGACTACCGAATTGTTGAAGAAGTGACTAAAGATGCATTTTCTTATCCTGAAAGAATTAAACGTTCAAAAATAGGATGATGTCTGGAACACTATATGGTTCATTCGTTAAGAGAAAAGGATGGAATTAATGAACTCAGTTTTGTGGCTGAAATTGATGGTAAAATAGTAGGACATATTATATATAGTAAAGCATATATACTCCAACCCACTGGTATGAAAGTAGAGGTTTTAAACTTTGGACCATTAAGTGTACAATCAGATTATCAGAAGAGGGGTGTAGGAATTGCCTTAATGAAGCATTCAATAGAATGTGCAAAAGAATTTGAAGTTACCGATTGTGAAGGATGTAATTATCCTGCTTTTATGGCAATGGAATTGAAGAAAGATTATTTGAAGGATGTAACAGGAAAATTTTACGAGGCACCAATTTATAATGATGATTTAAACAGAGAACAAGCAAAAGCTTTTGATGACCAGTTTTGTAGATTATGAGTATAATATTCAGTTGAGTTAATTCTGAATTTTCTTAAACTGCTTCGTTGCAGCATTAAAATGTTGACTTTATCAGTAGACGTTATTAATGGGGGATATTTTGTATATAGGAGGCATTATATTGAAGTATTTACTATGGGATTTTGATAATACATTGGCTTATAGAGATGGGATGTGGGTAAGTACCATATATGAATTATTAAATGAATATGGATATAATCATATTAGTATGAAAGATATAAGGCCTTTTTTAATGAGTGGATTTCCTTGGCATTCTCCAGAAATAGCACATGAAGATTTTTTTAAAGACAAGCATTGGTGGGAGTATATGAATGAGTATTTTTCTAGTATACTTCAAAAATTAGGAATTGAAAAAACAATAGCAAATATAATATCGGAAAATATTAAATCCAAATATCTAGAATTAAATAAATGGTACCTTTATGATGATACTATTTATTGCTTAAAACGAACGGTTGAAAAGGGTTATAAAAATATAATTCTTTCTAATCATGTACCTGAGCTTAAGGAGTTAGTAATGAATTTAGGAATAATAGATTACTTTGTTAAAGTATATTCTTCTGCTGATTTAGGATATGAGAAGCCAAATATAAAAATATATGAGAAAATACTTAAAGATTTAAATGCTGTTGAGAGTATAACTATGATTGGTGATAGTTATACTGCTGACATACAAGGGGCAAAATCAGCAGGTATTGATGCTATTTTAGTAAGAAAAAGTAATGATCATAATTATGATAAATATTATGTTTCATTAAAAGAATTGGCAGATTGTATATAGTTTCATAAGACAAAATGGTGCCTAAACTGTGTTGTTGTGGTAGAAAATGGCGAAGTAAAGGTTATTAATATGATGGGAAGTGAATTAATATGATTAAAGCAATACTATTTGATTTCGATGGTGTACTAACGACTGATGCAACTGGTTCACAGTCGATATGTAATTACATTTGTAAGAAAACCGGCTTAGATGCAGAAGTATTTAAAAAAGAATATTACCAATATAACAATGACCTTTTGTACGGAAAAACTAATCATGAAAACATTTGGGAGGCATTGTGCAAGGGGCTAAACACCAAAATTGGAATAAGTATATTGTATGAATCCTTTATAAATACACCTATAGATAATCAAATGATAGCGATTGTAGATAGACTGAAAAAGCAAAATTATAAAATTGGCATGGTTACTGATAATAAGAAAGACCGTATAGATGACATTGTCAACTATTATGATTGGAATAAAATATTTGATGCAATCACTATTTCAGCAGATGTTGGTTCAGGAAAAGATTATAGTGAGATTTTTGTGAGAATTATAGAGTGCCTTAATTTAACTGCCAACGAGTGTGTATTTATTGATAATCAAGAAAAGAATCTTATTATTCCTAAAAGTATGGGAATGAATGTTATTTATTTTGACCACGAAAAAAGAAATTACGAAAAACTTATTCAGGAATTTAGGAACTTAGCAATAATACTATAAAACACAACTACTAATTGAAATGGGCATAATTCAAAGTAAAAGTTAATTCACATTCTTCGTAAATTACTCACGAAAACAATTTACAGTAATGAGTAATTTTAGAATATGATGTACTTATATAATTGGCACAGAAATGCTTAGGAGGGGATTAAATGGAGAAAGAAATAAAGGAATTAATGAATGATGGTATACTTGATACCGCAGCCAAAAGGTTTGGCTTGAAATTGACAGACTTATCTTATATTGGGGGATTTCAAAATTTTGTTTATGAATATTTAAAGGAGGATAGATGGTATATATTAAGAATAACCCACAGTTCTCATCGTAGCGAAAACAACCTATTAGGAGAACTAGATTTTATTAACTATATCCATAGTAACGGAGTATCCGTGTCTAGGCCGATTATTTCGGTTTTTGGTAAGCTTACCGAAATAATAGAAATTGCCGACTCGTATTTTATTGTTACATCTTTTGAAAAGGCTGAGGGGAAAAAAATACATTATCCAGAGTGTATGAATAATGATTCACTATCTGAGATGTGTGGAGAAATAACTGGTCAGATTCATGCCTTATCTCTTAATTATTTACCACAGAGCATAGAAAAGACTAGACATGACTGGACTGAAAATAACTATTTAAAGAATATAACAAGGTTTATTCCATCAACTCAGCATAAGATATTTGAGCAATATGAATTACTTCAAAATCAAATTAATGGGTTAAAAAAGGAACGAAATTATGGTATTATACATGGCGACATTAATGTTGGAAACTTTTTAATAAATGGTGAAAAGCTAACTTTGTTTGACTTTGATGAATGCCAATACAGTTGGTTTATTGAGGACATTGCCATACAATTATTTTACATGGTTTATGTTGTTTTAGATGATTCAATAGGGGAAAGAAATTTTCAAGCTCAACGATTTATACAATGTTTTCTTAAAGGCTACAAACGTCATTTTTCTATAGACGAAGATTCACTTAAAAGCATTCCATTATTCTTAAAACTCAGAGAATTAATTGTGTACATTGGAATGTATCGTAGTTTTAATTTAGCAAATTTAGATGAATGGACTGCTATTTATATCAATGAAAGCAGGAGGAGAATAGAAACAGGATTACCGATAGTAGCAGAAATATTTGATTAATTGTTTGAACGTCTTTATAACTATCTCTATAATGGGTGGTATGCCCCAACAATTATTTGCGTTCTTTTGCATGAGAAAAATTATAAGCTGAATAGTTCACACTATTCTTAAATGATTCATCAATCCTATTTTTACGATTGATGAAAAATAGTATTCTATTGCGCTGCAAAAATAATTTATATTTTTTGATTGTATTTATATTGACTATTTGATATAATAAATGGAAATATTAAACACTTCGATGGAGAAAGTAAGGATTTATCGAACGTTACAGAGAGTCGGGAATGGTGCGAACCGATACTATAAGAAAATCATTATAAATCACTCCTGAGTGCCAGATTGAAAGCATTATTGCAAGTAAATTCTGTCGGTTTTCTACCGTTAATAAGAACGCATATGATAGTATGCCGTATTAGATGCTGAATTTATAAATCTTCGTCCTTTTACGGATGAAGATTTTTTTATGTTATATCTATAATATAAAGGCTGTGATTGGGCTATGCTTGTAGCCAGTATAATTTTATTCCACAGCAAATAGTACATTATATTTTATTGGGAGGAATAAATATGGATTTTGAAATTGATAATATGGATATTCATTTTAATAAATGTGCTTCAGATTACGATAGACATTTTTATGAAGACTTAGGGATGTGCGAGTTCTATGATGAAATAGAAAAGCAGCTTAATACCTGTGGAAAACCCAAAAATATTCTGGTTCTTGGGTGTGGAACGGGACTTGAAATAGAAAGAATTAAGTACTCTGCTATAGTTACAGCAGTTGATATTTCATCTGGGATGCTGACCCAGTTAAAGAAAAAGAAATTGTATCCGCAAGTCACATTAAATACTGTTTGTAGTTCGTATTTTGATATGACCTTTGCAGAAAAGGATTTTGACCTGGTGCTTTCTACATATTCCTTTCATCATTTTACGGTTCAACAAAAGGTTCAACTTTATAGTAAAATATACAATTGTTTAAAAATAAATGGTTATTTTATAAATGGAGATACTGTTTGTAGAGATAAAGACACTGAAACTAAGTTAAGAAATGAAACAGAAGAATTCTATCAAAGGCAAAAACTTACTTTTGGAAGTATGCATATTGATATCCCATTGGCTTTAGGCACTGAACTTGCCCTGCTTTCTGATGCTGGGTTTAATAGTTTATCAGTTGAAAAAAGATGGAATAAAACTGCATTGATAAAAGCAATAAAGTAACTAAAATTAATTGTGGAGTATGAACGTAATTTGTGGTTGTGTTAAGCCACAATATTTCTACCAGTGCGATCGTTGGATAATACCAAAGCAGTATTTTCAAAGGGAGGGTGTTTTCTTAATGTCTGCAATAAATCAAGAATTGATAAATAGCACCTTAAAAGCATGGAACTTTAATGGTGCTGTCAGTGTAATAATAAATGGGAAAAATGTATATATAACTACTGATGGCATGGCTGATTTTGAAACAGGATGTCCATTTTCAACACATACAACGATGGAGTTGGCATCTCTATCAAAACAGTTTACGGCTGTGGCTATCATGAAAATGTTTGAAAACGGATTAGTAGATTTGGAATCCAAAATAAGCAAATACATACCGAAATATTCACATGCAAACGAAATCACTATCCGTCATCTCTTGAATCATTCATCTGGGATTCCTGATTATACTGGAGAAATAATAGTACCAAGTGCACTAAAGCTACTAGAGACCCAATGCACATCAGCAAACAATATAACTACTAAGATGAAAATGGAATGTATGAATAACTTATGCAGGGCATACAGTATTGAAGAGTGCTTGGATTCGGTGAATACTCTACCGTTGCATTTCGTACCAGGAGAAGGAACAGCTTACTCTAATACAAATTATTATTTCCTGTCACATATTATTGGAAAGGTGACAGGAAAATCATATGAGCAATACCTAAAAGAAGCTATTTTTGAACCACTTGAGATGTTTGAATCACATGCAAGTGGACTTCTGGCAAAGGCTGTAGGGTACATGATGGATGAGGAAAATAACAGAATTGTATGTGGAAGACATGGGATGGACAGTGGGGATAGTGGTGTTGTCTCCACAATTGAAGATATGACTAAGTGGTGTGAAGCTATATTAAATGGTAAACTTCTAAGTAAAAAAAGCTGGTCAGAATGTTTTAAACTGTATAAGGAGAGATTTGGCTTTGGGTTTCGAAGTTATGGTAAATGGCTTGGACACAATGGAGGAATGCCAGGAATTGCTACCCATGAAAGGATTCACTTGGATAGTAAAACCGCTTTAATATTAATGTGTAATTTAACTGGTTGTAGTCGAATTCAACATGGTGGAAATTGGAATGATTTCGTTGAAGAATTGATGGGGAATTTAAATTTTAGTGAAAGTAACTAATCATGATGAGCATAAGATATATGGTAAATTGAGAAATTCCTTCAACATCATCAGAATTAATTACAAATTTAATTGAACCTAAAATAAATTTGCTGAACATTTTTGTATGAACGATTGCAACTATGGATTGCGTTCTGATGCAATTAACTTAGTATGAAAGAGTGATAAGGAGTTATCTGAAGAATTTATGAAACAAGTAATAAACCAGATACAAATAGTTCACAATCTTCATAAAAAGCGAATTAAATCAAGTCAAAAAGTTCAAGTTTGACTTGATGTTGCAAAATAAGAATAGGCAAAAGGTTACGTTAAACCTTCTGCCTATTCTATTACTAAAATACATACTATTTAATCTGTTTCTTCAGAAGCAGCTACTTGAGAATTATCACCAGACAAAATATTGCAGTTACCATTAAACATTGCTCCATTCTCAACGGAAAAGTGCATTACTTCTATATCCCCTATAAGATGGCCAGTAGACATTATTTCCAGTACATCTTTACATTTTATATTTCCTCGTACATTACCACCAATACTGACCTTAAAGGCAGTTATATCACCTGTTACTTTCCCACCATCACCTATTATTACCTCAGCGTCAGATGCCAAATCTCCATCTAGTACCCCATCTATTCTTATCATGCCACTAGATGTAATATTACCAGTTATGATTGCAGAGGAACCAATTAAGGTTTCGATGGACCCTCTTTGTGATGGTTGTTGAGAAGTCGTATTTTTTTGTTTTGTTAGCATTTTAATTAACCCCCTTTACTAAATTATATGGATAAATAGCACACCATTATGATTCTTTTTATTCTACTTAACTGTTGGGATACTTCTATTTACAACGCTATTAGGATCAATGGCCACGCCGCTAAGTCTTATCTCGAAATGACAATGGTTTCCTGTTGATGCTCCTGTGCTGCCCATAAGGGAAATTATGTCTCCAATCTTCACGGTAGCTCCTACTTTAGCTAGTAACTTAGAATTGTGACCATATACTGTTTCATAACCATTTCCATGATTTATTATTATAGCATTACCATAGCCACCATACCAATCTGCTCTAGTTACAACTCCATCTGCAGTAGCCTTTATTGGAGTTCCATAGCTTCCAGCGAAATCTATACCAGGGTGATATTCATAGGAATTACTAATTGGATTTATTCTGCTACCGAAGGTGCTGGTGATGATTCCTTCAACAGGAAACACAGAAGGTATTCGTCTTTGGGCTGCAACATAAGTATCCATGTCCCCTAGTAGAGTAGTTAACTTTCCTATGCTATCATCAAAATTAGCTTGTCCACTAATTACAGTAGATCCACCTCTAGATAAATCTAGATTTGAACTCTTATTATTGATAATACTATTAATTTTGTCTTCTAGCGTCAATAGCTCACTAAGTTTTGAAGTAACAGCTGCTGAATCTGACTTATATTTAGTAATTTGTTTTTTATTAGAGTCTAAATTCTTTTGCATAGCTTGGGTATTTTCGGTACTATGAAGAAGAAGCTTTTCTGTATTAAACCCCTTGAACAGGAAAAAACATAAGGTAGAGAGGGTTATTATCATAGTAACAGAAATAATTGTGAAAACTGGAAAAAAGATACCGCTGAAGACTAACCTTCTGGTGATACCTTTTTTATTTGGAATAATCATAAGAGTATATTTTTTTTCCCGTAAATGTTTAATTTTCTTATTAATTAACCCCATACTAGCACCTTTATGTATAAACAAATTTTCATATAATCAATAAAAGCTTAGTCAATTCTTTAATTATAATATGTAACAAAGCTTTATACAACAGGAATATTAAACATTATTACAGAAAAAGTCAACTAAATGGTTAACCTTTAGTATATCTGGTATAATAATCATTAGTAAAAGGGATAAGAACAATGCTAAAAGTTAAATTATGGAGGAGACAAAATCATGAAAAGAATTGAAACAATAACAAAAATGATTGAAGGCGGCGTAGTTGCGGTAATAAGAGCAGAATCAAAGGATAAGGGCTTTAAGATAATTGAAGCTATAAAAAAAGGTGGCATAAAGGCCTTAGAGATAACCATGACAGTACCAGGTGCTGTGGATATAATAAAGGAACTAAATGAGGCTTATAAGGATGAGGATGTAATAATAGGAGCAGGTACAGTGCTTGATCCTGAAACTGCAAGGTTATGTATACTTGCAGGCGCAAAATATATAGTGAGCCCAAGTTTAAATGTTGAAACTATTAAGCTTTGTAATAGGTATAGAATTCCTGTTATGCCTGGAATAATGACAGTTAAGGAAGCCATAGAAGCCTTAGAGTATGGGATTGAAATAATTAAGGTTTTTCCAGGAAATGCTTTTGGTTCTTCTATAATAAGCTCCTTTAAGGGACCTTTGCCTCAAGCAAACTTTATGCCAACAGGCGGAGTTAGCATAGATAATGTAAAGGATTGGATTAAAGCAGGGGCTGTGGCAGTGGGTACTGGAAGTGAGCTAACCAATGGCGCTAAAACTGGCGACTATGAAGCAATAACCCACGCTGCAGAAAGATTTATTGAAGAAGTGAAAAAAGCAAGAGGACAGATATAGTATAAGGTTAAGGAGGAAATGACAATGGATGTAGTAACTTTTGGAGAATCAATGGTAGTGTTTAGTCCTGATTCCTCAGGACCACTTAGGTATATACATAGTTTTAATAAATCAATAGGTGGAGCAGAATCTAATTTATCAATAGCTCTCTCAAGACTTGGAAATAGTGTAGGCTGGTTTTCTAAGGTTGGAGATGATGAGTTTGGAAGATACATAATCTCCACAATACGTGGAGAAGGGGTTGACACCTCTAAAGCTATTGTTGATGGAGGTTATCCTACTGGATTACTCTTTAAGGAAAAGTTTATTCATGAAAACCCAAATGTATATTATTATAGGAAGGGTTCTGCAGCAAGTAGCATAACTCCTGAGGATTTAGATAAAGATTATATTGCTAGTGCTAAAATACTTCATATAACTGGTATAACTCCAGCTATATCAAATTCCGCAAAAGAAACAGTATTGAAAGCTATCGATATAGCACGGGAAAACAATGTCCTTGTTTCCTTTGATCCGAATATTAGGCTAAAGCTTTGGTCTATTGAGGAAGCAAGACCAGTGCTTCTTGAGATAGCTTCTAAAGCAGATATAATATTTCCTGGTGCGGATGAAGCAAAGCTTTTAATTGGCACAGAGGAGCCTGAGGAAGTGGCAAGAGAATTTATAAAAAGAGGAGCAATCTACGTGGCTGTAAAGCTTGGGGCTAAGGGATGCTTTGTTGCAGATAAAAACTCCTCTGAATTTGTTCCCGGCTATAAGGTTAAGCCGATTGATACAGTTGGTGCAGGAGATGGTTTTGCTGCAGGCTTTTTAACAGGCTTTTTAAAGGGTAAGAGTCTTAAGGACTGTGGTATGTATGGAAATGGAGTAGGTGCTTTAGCCACCTTAGTAAAGGGTGACTGCGAGGGATTTCCAAGCTTTGATCAACTACTTGAGTTTATGGGTGAGAAAACTATAGTAAGTAGATAGTCAAATATAAAAAATTAAGGAACTGATTTATCAGTTCCTTAATTTATGTCATAACGACTTTAAAATTTATTTTTTTACCAAAGATCATGGACAGAAGGCCTAACAAATTCATTATAAATGCCTTCTACTTTTTTAAGCTCCTCTAAGGTTAAAGGTGCAATATTAGAGGCTTTGATGTTCTTTTCAGCTTGTTCTTTGCTACTAGCTCCTGGTATGATGCAGCTAACTGCATCCTGTGTCAGTATCCATTTTAAAGCATAGCTTGACAGGGTTTCTCTTCCTAAAAACAATTTTTTAAGCTCTTCTACTGCATTTAGACCTAGGTTATAATCTACCCCTGAGAAGGTTTCCCCTTTATCAAAGGCCTCACCATTTCTATTGAAATGCCTGTGGTCGGCAGCTTCAAATTTTGTTGAAGTATTAAATTTACCTGTTAGAAGTCCACTTGCTAAAGGAACCCTTACTATAACTCCTATATTTTTATCCTTTGCTGCCTTGAAAAAAACTTCTGCTGGCTTTTGCCTAAACATATTGAAAATAATTTGTACTGTTGCCAACTCCGGATATTCTATGGCCTTTAGAGCTTCAGATACTTTTTCTACGCTTACACCATAATTAAGTATTTTACCTTCTTCTTTAAGCTTTGATAAGGTTTCAAATACTTCATTCTTATGATATACCTCACTTGGAGGACAATGCAGCTGAATTAAATCTAAAGTTTCTAGGCCTGTATTTCTAAGACTGTCCTCTATAAAGCCTCTAATATTTTCTTTGTTATACCCTTCTTTAGTATGGGGGTTAAGTCTTCTACCACATTTTGTTGCAACATATATCTTTTCACTTCTACTCTTAACAACCTTTCCAACGACTCTTTCGCTTAAGCCATCACTGTAAACATCGGCAGTATCAATAAAGTTAACTCCATTGTCTATGGCATTGTTTATTATCTCTATGGCATTTTTTTCGTTAAAGTTAGAACCCCAAGGACCTCCGACCTGCCAAGTACCAAGGGAAATTTCAGATATTTTATATCCGGTTTTTCCTAAAACTCTATAGTTCATAATAAATTCCACCTTCCTTTTATAGGTTTAAGCCTATGTCTTGTATTTAGTATTGTCATACTCTGATGGTGTACGTGAATAATAATGAACGATAATGTTTAAATCTCTTAATATTATTCTATAAGGTTAATATAGAAATGTCAATTAAAGTAGGGGCGACAATTAACAGTTATAATTGTATATATATCGATTTTATAATAAAATGTAACTGATGGAAGTTAAGTGCATCTGAAAGATGGTGGTATAAGATAGTTTATTTAGAAACAGATAGATTGATAATAAGAGATCATATAGAAGCTGATATTG
The DNA here is from genome assembly GCA_036507955.1 of Clostridiaceae bacterium. GTDB lineage: Bacteria > Bacillota > Clostridia > Clostridiales > Clostridiaceae > DATCIH01. The sequence goes on from DATCIH010000055.1 coordinate 46,604, forward strand.
AAGGCATGCATCTCCTTTTATCTAATGAAAAGGTTATGTACTATTTGCCAGATATAAAGACTGATACCCTAGAAGAATCTAAAAATAACCTTAAAGTAGCAATAGAAGAGGCAGCTAATCAGGTTAGAACTAAATATTTCTTTGCTATAATTATGAAAGCTACAAAAGAATATATAGGAGAAGTTGGGTTTACAGTTATAACAGCTTGTCCCAAGGGAAGGATAGTTAATCTAGGATATTTCATACTTGAAAGATTTTGGGGGAAGGGTATCACCAAAGAGGCAGCGGGCGAAGTTGCAAATTATGCCTTCTCCATAGAAGGCATAATTAAAATTGAAACTGGATGTGTAAAGGAAAATATAGCTTCAGAGATGGTTATGAAAAAGATAGGGATGTTAAAGGAAGCTGAACTAAAAAAACATGAATTTGTTCAAGGTGAACTTAGAGATCGCTTAGAGTATGGTCTTTTAAAAGAGGAATGGGAAAAGCAAAAAGGTATCTTGTTTTAACACCAAATACCTTCTTGTACTTTATAAATAGCAAATTCATATTTTATAAATTTCTCAAAACAATTTTCATCGTTGAACTCCATATAATCAATTTTATAATCAGCATCTAACAGGCCATCGGTTTCAATATCAAAACATATATACTTAGTATTATTTTCCTTTGCCTTTTCAATGATATGATATATTTCTTCTTCCGCTTTTTTTCTGGAGATTTCATTTCGTATGTATTGTAAATTTATCATTTTGCACCTTCCTATTTAGTAAATATTAATTATATAATAAAGTATAAGGCAATTTCATTATAAAGGAAAGAATTTTGAATAAACAGTATAGGAGTTGAAATATGAGTGAAGAAAAAGCAATAGATGCAGTTAAGGAAATGAACACTATTACTTCAGTATATAAGGGCTTACAAGAGCTTGGAGTAAAAAATGGTGATACATTATTGGTTCACTCCTCCTTATCTAGCTTAGGCTGGGTTTGTGGAGGAGCTCAGGGAGTGGTTATGGCCTTGCTTAAAGCAGTAGGAGAAAAGGGAACCTTAGTTATGCCAACTCATAGCGGGGATATTTCTGATCCTTCAGAGTGGAGGTACCCTCCAGTACCAAAGGAGTGGGTGGATGAAATTTACGAAATGATGCCAGCCTTTGATATAAATCTGTCACCTTCAAGAGGAATGGGCAAAAGTGCAGAGCTATTTAGAAATTTACCTAAGACTATAAGATCCAATCATCCTCAAGTGTCCTTTTGTGCCAGTGGAAATGTGGCAGAGGAGATTACTAGAGAGCATGAACTAACTCCTTCCTTTGGAATGAATACTCCTATAGGTAGAATGTATGAGCTAGGGGGAAAAGTGCTTTTATTGGGAGTTGGCTACGATTCATGTTCAAGCTTTCATCTATCCGAGGTGTTAAGTGAAAATATGCCTTCAAAAAGAATGGGTGCTGCAATAATAGAAAATAAAAAAAGGACATGGAAATGGTTTGAAGATTATGCTTATGATTCGGATAAGGATTTTGAGGAGCTTGGGATGGCTTTTGAAGATACAGGCATGGTAAGGACAGGGTATATAGGTAATGCTAGTTGCAAAATATTTTCTCTTAAGGAGGGGGTAGATTTTGCAACCACTTGGCTCAAAAAAAATAGATTTCATTTAGATGCTTAAGTTATGCTTTAGATAGATTATCTGTTTTTTCTCCACTGCATAGGGGAGGCTCCTGTTAAACTTTTAAAGTTCCTGTTAAAGCTTGAAAGGGAATTAAAGCCAACTGTATTTGAGATCTCTAAAATAGATTTGTAGGAATTACTTAAAAGTATTGAAGCCATCTTAATTTTAACTATTATAATATATTCTGATGGAGTATGGTGTAGGGCGGTCTTAAAAACCCGCCTAAAATGGGCTTCGCTGATACAGCAGAGCAAGGCTAAATCTCTTGAGTATATTTCATTCATATAATTGTTGTAAATATAATTTAATGCGGGAGTGACTTTTTCAAGACTGCTTGGGCTGATACTAGCCTGAGAAATATCTTCTCCTATTTTATTTACTCTGGCAAATTTAATGAAAAAGCTCCAGAGGAGTCCCTTTACAGAGGACTTGTACCCATTCTCCTGCCTTAAGAGTTCTTGAAAAACCATATTGAGCAAATTAACTAACTCTGGATGCTTATCAGCAGTAATAATATTTTCACAATTATAACCGTTTTGTATAATTTGTTTTAAAAAGTCTATATCCTTTATTGATTGAGTTTCAAGGAGCTTTAATATATCTAAAGAAGTGAATTCCCATACACTTAATTTACCTGTCTCACTGCAAGCAATGTGAATTTGATTCTTGAATATGATTGAGACATCCCCGGCTTTGAAATCAAAAATTCTCCCATCTACCACAAATATTCCAGAACCTTCATAACATATTCCAAGCTCCAGATATTCATGGGTATGAAAAAATTCTATACTATCATTAGGACTATGCTTACCAGGTACTAATATAGGAAATTCTTCTGCTAGGGTAATAGGCTCATACCTGATGGGATAAAGATCATTTGCTTGTTTTTGCATAGTTTTTGCTCCTTTTCAAGATGAAATGCTTGCTTTAATACATTATACTGATAGTATAAGCTTAAAACAATACTATTAAAATACAAAAAAGGAGTGATGATTATGGCTGGTTGGGATTCATTAAAAGAATTAGTAAAAGAAGAAATAACACAAAGAAGAGAAGAAGGCTGCATTGTTACAGGCTTTAAAGAAGAATGGGGAGTAGCTGGGGATGATGAAAAGAAACTGATGGAAATATATCACCAGCTAATGCAACTTGAAATCAAAGAGGATTTTAATTACGTAGAGCCTTCAGAGCTGGAGGATATACGAAGGGAACGTCCTGAAGGGCCTCGCCAATTGAAAATAGATTTAACCAAAGAACAATTAATGGATAAGTTTTATGGCGCCTGGATAGGAAGAAGCATCGGATGTGCTCTGGGTAAGCCCCTTGAGTGTGGACCCTACATGTCAGGGGCAGAAGGAAATCCTGGCTGGAAGAATATAAAGCTTTGGTTTGAAGGTGCTGATGCATGGCCTATTGCAAACTACACCCCCTCGAACTCAAGAGCAAGGGAAGAACATAACCTTTTTATTTCAACCTGGTGCAATAAAAGTGAACTAGATAATATAAGATTTATGGAATCTGATGATGACATACGATATACAGTGCTTGGACTTATTATGCTTGAAGAGAAAGGGTTAGAATGGGATTCTTGGGACATAGGCAAGCTTTGGCACAAAAAGTTATCTTTTGCACAGGTGTGTACTGCTGAAACTCAGGCTTATTTGAATTTCTGCCAGGTTACTGCTCATATGAAAGGTGAGAAACCAGAGGATTGGAAGAGCAAGCTGCAATGGGTAAGAACCTATTTGAATCCATATAGAGAATGGATAGGAGCACAGATAAGGGTAGATGGCTTTGCCTATGGAGCTGCGGGAAACCCAGAGCTGGCTGCTGAATTTGGCTGGAGAGATGCTTCCTTCTCCCATGTAAAGAATGGTATCTATGGAGAAATGTTTATTGGGGCTATGATTGCAGCAGCCTTTGCTGAGAACGATGTTGAAAAGGTTATAGAAATTGGACTTAGTGAAATTCCAAAGAACTGCAGACTTGCGTGGGACGTAAAAAAAGCTATAGGAATTGCAAAAGGTGCAAAGAATCAAGAAGAGCTTGTATCTAAGATTTACGATACCTTTAAGGAACTAAACTGTGTCCATACCAATAACAATGCAGCTTTATGTGTTGCAGCTCTTATATTTGCAAAGGGTGACTATGAAAAGGCAATTACCACAGCGGTATTTGGTGGATGGGATACAGACTGCAATGGTGCTACCGTGGGATCAATAATGGGGGCTATGGTGGGTGCTTCAAAAATACCACAAAAATGGACTGCCCCCTTAAATGATACCTTGTTCTCGGACATAATAGATTTTCACCCAATTAAAATATCTGAATGTGCGGAAAGAAGCTATAAAACCTTTTTGAAAATAGAAGAACAAAGACATTGTAAATGAACTAGGGTCAGGCGTTGGAAATATTCATAAGTATAGGAAAACCTATTTTGGAAACGAACCAGAAATTATAGAAGACGATATATTTAAGATTAAGTTTAATATATATAAAGTCGAAGAAGAGCGGATTGAAGAGCGGATAATGAGCGGATTAAATGAAAACCAGCAAACAGATAATTATTTTCATAGTTTTTATATTGTAAACAAAGGAGCTTAATTTAGGATGAATCAAGAACTATTAAAAAAGAAAACAATTAGTGCTATAAGTGAATTAGCAAGTGAAAACGGTTATTTTGCGCCTGTTGATTTATTTATGAAAATTGATATCTTAGATAAGAAGGATTATGAAGCTTGGAGAATGGGCAGGATACCTTATCTAGAAAAAGTTTGCAGAGGGAACTTAAGAAAAATGAGTTTAATAATGAAAGAGTTGAGGAGCTATGCCCTAAAGAATAACTTTAAAGCATCCATTACTGTATATAAAAAATGGGGAAAAGGGAATAGTACAGACTTAAGATTTAGTAAAAGTGGTAATAAAGATATTGAAAGAGCTTACTCTACACATTATGTAAGCCCTCCATATAAGCAAAATAACTGTTCACCTATACCCTAATTGACGAAATAACTTATGTGTCGTATATTATTCTCAGAGTATTTCCACAGGAATTGAAAAAGGAGAACAGTATGAAAAATGAAGATGTAAATACTTGTGAAGAGAGCTTCGATGTTATCAACCTTAGAGTAGAGTACTCTAAAACACCACTAGGAATTGATGTAGAAAAGCCACGTTTTAGTTGGCAAATGAGTGCTCCTATTGGAAGAAGGGACTATGTACAAACTGCATACCAGCTTGTTGTCAAAAAATCAAATGGAGTAATAGTTTGGGACTCCTCCCAGGTTAAAAGCGATAACTCCCTAAATATTATATACGCAGGCAGTACTTTGCAAGCAAGCACAAGATACATATGGACAGTAACTGTTTGGAATCAAGAGGATAGTTCTGCTTTGGAAGTATCCTGGTTTGAGACAGGTTTGATGAATGATAATCCGGATTTGACTGCTTGGGATGGTGCAGCTTGGATAGGTGGTAGCGACGAGGATTTGGTACTATATTCTCATTACCTATCAGTATTTAAAGTAGGTTACACGCTGAAACTGGGTAGGGATTCAACTAAAGCGGGTTTTATATTAGGTGCTAACGACAGTAGATTGATGGACAAAAATAAGAATATTTATAATGTTGAAAGCCTTAGAAATAGTAGTTATATTAAGTTTGAATTGGATATTTCTGCTCTAGATGGCTCTGAAACGGGTTTAGCTAAATTAAATATATATCGTATGGGCTATAAGACTGGTGATATGCCAAATACCTCAATCGATAGCTTTGATATTCCATTATTATTTATTAACGAATATAATAAGTATACTTCTCATGATATTTATCTATGGTGTAATTTTGGAATATTTGACATGTACATAGATGGAATAAAGGATGAAAACAAGATTACAATATGTAAAAAAACAAACCCAAGACCCTGGGAAGGTGGCGCTGTAAACGTCAATCCTGTAGGGGTGGGACATGACTACATTAGTTTCCCAATGGTAGCAGATATAGGGTTTTCACTAGCTGCTGGTGAAACGGCTTCTTTCGCAAACCTCACCATAACCAATTATCGGTATCCCTCAAGCACTCTCTTTAAGGAGGACTTATTAAAACCTTACGAAGGAATTTATGCTGTATATGCAAAGGAGGAGAGTTCTGGCTTTATTGTGGACGAGGGAGCTTATGTACTTACAGGTGGAACTGACGGAACTTTTATAGTTGCAGATCCAAGCCACAACTCAATGCCTATGTTACGTAGCGAGTTTGCCACAGAAGAAAAGCAAATTCATAGTGCAAGGTTATATGTAACAGCCAGAGGTATTTATGAAATGTATATCAATGGCATACGTGTAGGAGAAGATTATTTCAATCCTGGCTCAACACAATATAATAAAACCCAGATGTATCAGACTTATGATGTTACGGCTATGCTAAAGGCTAAAGGGAATAATGCAATTGGAGCATGGCTGGGAGAAGGCTGGTGGAGTGGTTCCATAACTTATAGTGGAGAAAATTGGAACTACTTTGGTGATAGGCAGTCTATTTTAGCAAAGCTAATAATTACCTATGCTGATGGAAGTATAAAGCTAGTAACTACAAACTCTGAGGGCTGGAAGTATTACAATGATGGTCCTATAATATACGGAAGCTTTTTCCAAGGAGAAGTATATGATGCCACTAAGGAAGCTTTGATTAATGGATGGGACAAGATAGGATATGACGATAGTAATTGGAAGAATGCAGTTAAAGTAGCGCTGGATGAGACTACTGCATACTTAGGAAGTTCCACAGACTCGTCAGGTGTTACTACTTATCATGATTATGATAACATGTCTTTAATTGGTCAAATAGGTGAGAACGTAGGCGTAGTCACAACACTAACCGCACAAACCGTAGAAGAAATTCGTAAAGGCGTTTATATTTATGATATGGGTCAGAATATAGCTGGTATTCCTAGAATAAATATAAAAGCTGGCAGAGTTAGAGATAAGATTACTCTGAGATTTGCAGAGGTAAGATACCCCGACATGGAAGAATATGGCGACAACATTGGTATGATTATGCTGGAAAATATACGAGCTGCACTGGCCCAGGACACATACATCCTTAAGGGGGGAGATGAGGTTATACAACCTCGATTTACCTTCCATGGCTTTAGGTATATTGAAATTACAGGTACGCAGGAGAAGCTACCACTAGAGGCGGTACAGAGTTTGGCCATCAGCTCTATGAAGGAGTTAGCATCAAGCTATGAGACTTCTAATGATAAGGTAAATAGGCTATGGCAGAATATTGTATGGTCACAAAGAGACAATTTTCTTTCAATACCAACGGATTGCCCTCAACGTAATGAACGGTTAGGCTGGTCCGGAGACATTTCTGTTTACTCACGAACTTCTACTTATATAGGTGATGCAGATTTGTTCCTAACTCGTCACATGTATGCTATGCGCGATATTCAGCAGGATAATGGCAAATTCACCGACATTGCGCCTATTGGTGGAGGTTTCGGTGGAATTCTCTGGGGTAGTGCTGGTATAACGGTTCCTTGGGAAATATTTCAGCAGTATGGTGATGCTTTATTGCTTGAGAAGCATTACGATTCCATGAAGAAATATGTTTCCTTCTTAGACACTAAAATTGATGCTAATACAGGTCTTATTAATGAAGGACCTTTAGGTGATTGGCTAGGTCCTGAAAACCGTAAAAATGAACCCGTATTGCTTTGGTCCGCCTACCATGCTTATGACTTGTGGATTATGGCTAAAACCTCAAAAATCTTAGGTAAAACCCAGGATGAAAAAAATTACTTAAAAAATTATGAAGAGCGTAAAGAAGTTTTTAACAATAGATTTGTTGATCCCATAACTCATAAAACTATCTACTCTGATGGTAAAACAATTATGGACACGCAAACCTCCTATGCAGTACCATTAGCTCTTGGTATTTTTAGTAATGAGAATATCTCTTATGCAGCGGAATACCTGGTGGCTGCCTGCAAGCGTGAAAATAAAGATGACGATAAAATAACACATCCAGAATATTCGCTTATGACTGGATTTATTGGGACAGCATGGATTAGTAAGGCACTTTCTGATTATGGGTACAGTGAGGTGGCCTATAGGTTGCTTCAACAAACCTCTTATCCATCCTGGCTGTATTCTATAGATCAAGGAGCAACCACTATTTGGGAGCGACTAAACTCTTACACTATAGATAATGGGTTTGGAGGTAACAATAGTATGAATTCCTTCAATCACTATTCCTTTGGCGCAGTTGGTGCCTGGATGTATAACTATTCACTAGGTATACAGCGTGATGAGGAAAATCCAGGCTTTAAGAAGTTTATTCTACAGCCTATCCCAGATCCAGATGGAGTTATGACTTGGGCTAAGGGACACTATGATTCCACGTATGGAACAATCTTAAGCAGTTGGGAACGTAATGGTAGTAAGATAACCTATAAAATTACTGTACCAGCGAATACCACCGCTAAACTTTATGTTAAAGCTGCTTGTGAAGCTGCTGTTACAGAAAATGGGAAACTAGCTTCTGAAGCCCAGGGGGTAAACTTTGTTAAGTATGAAAAAGGGAAAGTAATTTATGAACTCAAATCCGGAAGCTATGAATTTAAAGCATAAGCTATAAGAAAATAATGTACTTATGGATACTCAGAACTTGTGCCTTGATAGTTATAATTGACTATCAAGGCACAAGTTCATGATTAGTGAAAGGATTTCCAAAAGGTACCCTGAGTATTAATAATATTCATTATTTCATTAAAAGGTATCTTGAAAGTAGGAAAACCTGCCACATAAGGTCCAATTTCATAAGGTTCAAAATAGATAAAGAGTGTATTCTGATTTACGTAAAAAGGTTGATCAGGTCTAATCCCTTTATAGGTATCAGGAAACACATAAGAGTATTCTGGATTATTCTTAATTTGCTTGCCAATAATATCGCTTATCACTTTTACATACTCACTATTCTCTTTGAATAAATCCTTTAGGTTATAGAAATCACCTAATACTAGGTCAATGTGAGGATATGCCCTGCTAGGCATTCCATGGGCGGCGCCAAAGGGAAAATTATAACCCTCCAACTCTAGAACCAGTAAGTTCTTGTTAAAGAACTCGATAGAAAAATCACCGGAGTAGTTATAATCAAGTTGTAGGTTGCCATCTATAGGTTTAACTTGGGACAGCTCTTTAAGCTTTTTATTAACATTAGTTTGAATTCCCTTGTTTTCTATACCTGAAACCTGTGGATAGTACACCAGATAGTCCTTATTAGGTTTATATTTCTCCTCAATTACACTGTATATATTATTTAAGGGGATAATACGATTTTGTTTCCATACAACTTTTCCTGACTTGTTAAGATAAGATAATCTGCTATCTATATTCGCCTGTATTAGATTGCCTTGAAGGCTTAATAACCCATTTCCTGGAACTATAGGCAGGCAACTTGCAGCCTTACCACTCTTATCAATAAAGAAGGTACTTCTATTATCAGAAACAGAGGCTAAACCATTTTTATATTCTAATACATTGCTATATATAAAATCTGTTAGAATTTTACCATTAGTATCTGCAATGGAGTAGATTGAACCAATAAAGGGCTGCTTTTCATCAAGAGCCTTGCCTAGGGCTAATCTATACTCCCCAATAGGATTTATATTATTATATATAGGCTTAATTATAAAATTACCGTTTTTATCTATTAGGCCATATTTGTTAGTATAGTCATTTGACATATTAACCACAGCTCTTCCTGCATTAAAAGGCGCGGCGGTAAAGTATTTAGGAGGGAGTATTACTTTCCCACTCTCATCCATATAACCTGATTTCCCATCTAAACTTTCTCTAAAAATCAGTAAGTTATCTCCAGAGGGTCCCACTAAGGCATACTTATAGGTGTGCAGTATTTCCCCCTTTAGATTTATTAAAGCAAAAAGGTTCTCACTGATTTTTACAACTGCTTTTCCAGAGCTAAAATCATTAGCAGATTGATATTTTAGTGGAATAACTTCCTTCCCATCTCTATCCAAATAACCATATAAATAATTATTATTTATATCATTACCAGCAAACATGGCTCTTCCTTCTTTAAAGGAAGATATAAAACTATAGGCTTTTGTGGTTAACATCTTGCCTTTTTCATCTATTAGCTTAAAACCGCTATCATCAATTACTGCAGCGCATCCCTCTGAAAATTCATAAATACTGCTATACTGAGGTTTTACAATGTAATTTTCTTGGCTATTAATAATTCCAGTCAGATTATTTTCCTCGACTACGGCTAAACCATTACTTTGAAAGCTCATGGCATTATCATATTTTGGTTTAATGATGAAGCTACCATTACTATCAATATAACCCCATTTGGTTCCCTTAACAGTTTTTAAAGACGCAGGGAAAAGCGGCACCATTCTTGTTTGAGATTTTATAAGGGGAGCTTCTTTAAAGCTCTTTTTAAAATTCGTTAACGGGTACCAATAGTTATAATAATTTTTAAGCACAAGTACATACGTTTCTCCTTGGGATTTATAGCCAACTATGATCTCGTATAAACCATCTCCATCAAAGTCTGTAATTGTAATGGCAGGCCTTTTATAGGGGTTTTGTAACATAAGTACCTCAGACATAGGAGGAAGATAGTCTAGTGCGATTTTTAAAAGGGATATTTCATTCAACATAATTTATTCTTTCCTTTATAGCATTCAAGGTATTCTATGATATTGTTTTGAAGATTGTGAATTAATGAGTCCGTTCCTATTGATATCCATTTATGTTACAATTTAATTATAAGAAATGAGGGAGGATATACATGGATATTAAAGTACTTAAAGAAATTGCATATAAACATATGGGGAATAGGAAAGCACATTTGGAAAGAGAAAAAGGGTTTATTTATTATCATGGCTTAAGAGTGTCTAAACTTTCTTTAATATTAAGGGAAGCGATATTGCCAGGAGACGCATCTCATGATGATATTATTGTTGCAGCTTCCCTATTTCATGATATAGGCAAAGGAATGGAGCCACATGGAAAATATGGAGCTGTATTAGTGAAAGATATTCTTATAGAATATTGTACAGAGCTTGAAATTGCAAAAATTGCTGAAATAATATATTGCCATAATCTAAGAAAGAAGAGCAATGATTATTCAGAATATATTAAAATAGTACAAGATGCAGATATACTCGATCATTTTGGTACTATTGAAATCTGGATGAACTTTCAGTATTATGCTTATAAAGATGAGCCAATGCAAAATTCTATAGAGTTTTATCATAATGAATATGATGCTCTTGTTCAAGATTGTAGAGGACAACTAAATTATGAGGTGTCCCTTAAAATATTTGATGAAAAAGTCGCTTTTGGATACTCATTTATTGCTAGATTTAAGAAAGAAACCGAAGGGGAAATTTGCATAGAAATATAGGGCAGCCTGCTACTTGAAAGATTTTTCTATGAACTGGGGTCTTTCCTATATTATAAAAAGATTCTCTAAAACTGAGATGTTTTTTTAGAGTTTGAGTTGAAAATGATAGAAGAATCTGAGTGGCTAAATGACGCCTTCTTAACAACATTCAAATAGCGTATATAAGTAATATCAAATACTGAACAGAATATTCCAAGTACGAGAATTAGTTGATTTCCACGAATAATTCCAAATAAAATTGTAGGTGCTAGAGTGCCAATCCATTTGCTTACAGCAATAGTTAGACTCTGACCTTTTGTACTCCCCCTGCTAACAAGAATATTTATAAACAATATAGACATTATAAGATTTTGTATAAACGCTGAGTACCAAGGTCCTAAGTTGCCAAATTCTATAGAAAAGGAGTATTGAATAGCAAAAGACATTAGAAATATAAGCAATGACCAAGGTATAAAGTATTTTTTATTTGCATATTTTGAAAACTCTTCTTTTCCAAATTTAAAATAGGTATATACAATCAAAATATCTAAAAGGAACCAAACGAGATTAATCCAAGCCTGTACATTTCCGAGACTACTTGTTAAATCAATATAAGAATAAAGTCCTTCCCACGTAATATACTATTGTCCAACAGATTCCACTTAATGCCAATAAAAAAGCTACCATATTAAATTCCCCCAAGTATTATTCGATGTTACACTTGTAACGTCGCTATGACTAAAGTATAATATATAATAATGATATTAGCAATAGAAGGTCCGATTAGTGTTACAAAAGGGAGGATTTTGTTCGTGAAAAGACTAGACAATAATTCACAAAATAAAATGGCCAAAGAATGTATCTTTACATCACTCATGATGTTGATGGAGAAAAATAATTTTCAAGAAATATCAGTTACAGACATAACAAATAAAGCAGGGGTATCCCGTATGGCTTATTATAGAAATTACAAATCAAAGGAAGGTATTATCACAAATTATCTTGATGAATTATTTGAAGTCTATTTAGATGAAGTATCAAATTATGAAAAAATTGATGTTTATCAATTTGCATACAGGTATTTTGTGTATTTCAGAAAACATGAAAAATTGATAAAGAATTTGATTAAGGCGAATTTATCTATTCTGATACTTGAGAGGTTTGATGTATATCTACATTCAATATTTAAAAATATTCTCAATAATAGTTCTTCTGAGAAAATAAATAAATATGAAGTTTACTATATTGCGGGAGGGTTATACAAAGTATTAATTGAATGGATAGAAAATGGATTGGTAGAAAGTGACGAAGAGATGGCTAAAATTATTTGTAGTTTTGCAAATAAATAATATAATAATGCAT
>DATCIH010000056.1:0-8004 GCA_036507955.1 Clostridiaceae bacterium
GAAATTCACTGCTTAGAATGTGTTTTCTTTATCTTAAAGATATACATTTAGCAGAGGATGCTGTGCAGGACGCATTTATTAAAGTAAATAAAAGCTATATAAACTTCAAAGGAGATAGCGAAGAAAAAACATGGGTAATGAGAATAGCTATAAATGTTTGTAAGAATTACTTGCGTTCCTCTTGGTGGAAGCGTATTGATGAGGCAGCGGTTTTAGAAAATATTACTGTGAGTAATAGCACTGATGCCTTGCAGGATGAGGCTCTTCTCTTGGAAATCATGAAGCTGTCTCCAAAATACAAGGAAGTAATTCTTCTATTTTACTACCAAGATATGAAAATCTGTGAAATAGCGGAGGTTTTGAATATTCCAGAAACCACTATATCCGTCAGATTAATGAGAGCAAGAGAAATATTAAAAATAAAATTGAAAGGATGGTATTATGATGAATAGAACAATTAAGAATGCGATTGATACAAGACTTGCTAATATTAAGATTAGCAATGAGCTTGAAAGCAAAATCATAGATTCTTCCAAAAAGACAAGAATAATAAGAAAAAGGCCATTTGCTATAGGGATAGCTGCGTTCATATGTGTTATTCTATCGGTTTCTGTCATGGCGGTAACTATTACAAATTTTGATAAGCTTTTATCTATAGTAAGTCCGCACATAGCGCAAAATCTTCAGCCAATAAAACTTGCTTCTGAAGACAATGGAATAAAAATGGAGATACTTGCAGCAATGAACGATGACGATACTGCTATTGCATATATCTCAATGCAAGACCTAACTGCTGATAGAGTTGATAAGAGTATCGACTTTTATAATTACAGTATTACAGGAATGCATGGGTTTACAAGTGAAGTAATATCATATGATAAAGCTTCAAAGACTGCGATTGTAAGATTACTTGCGAATGGGGGTAGCAAACTGAATGGCAAAAAAGTAACCGTTAAAGTAAATTCATTTTTAAGTGACAAACAAAGTTATGACTTATTTGATACCGGCATTGACTTGGTAAAGGCTATAAGTGCCTCTAATACAAAGACAACCCCCCTTAACATGGATATTGTTTCTGGTGGTGGCGGTGATTTATTTGGAAAATTAAAGGGAAAAGGAACTATCAATATATTAAAACCTGATAAAATGAATATTGCATTACCAAATATAAATTTTGCACATATATCAAATGTTGGAATTATTGATGGACGACTTCATGTTCAAACTAAATGGACTGGTGATGGAATAGATGACCATGGTACCTTTTCGTTAATTGACAATTCAGGTAATAGAATAAACCCAAGTAATATTTATTTTGGTACTGATGAAAACGGAAATACCAAATATGGTCATGAATATGTTGAGTATATTTTTGAAGTAAAGGAAACCGAGCTTAATAAATATAAGCTCAATGCAGATTATTTTACAACACATGGACATTATACGGAGGGCAAATGGCAGACTACCTTTAAAATTGAAGCAGTGGAAAAAGGCACAGAAGTTGGCTGTGATATGAATTTGGGCGGAATAAAAATAAATAAGGTTTCTGTTTCCCCTATTGGGGTTACGTTAATAGGAACAGGAAACATAAGTGATAAAGCTGAGGATATTAGAGTATCAGTTAAAATGATTAATGGTAGTGTTCTCGCCTTGAATTCAGCAATATCATATAATGGAAATGGTAAGGTTATCTGCAAATATATGCCTCTTGAGCCTATTAAATTTGCAAATGTTAAAGAGGTTAGCATTAATGGAAAAGTCGTGAAGTTAAAATAAGTGTTAATTTTTTAAAGCTAATCCAAAGCTGAATCGGTATTATAATTAATAAGGTTGTCATTAGAATTAGGCCAGATAGCTTGTTATATTGGTTTTTTCAAAATAGCAGGCTATCTATTTTCATCATAAAGTTTCTCACAGGTTGATTTTTTCAACCAAAGTTGCCTTCGAATCCATTGTGGTTTCATAAGCATCCTGTATAATAATAGATGAGGTGGTCATATGAAAGAAATAAATATTGCAAAATCGATTATTACAAAGAGAAAAGAAAAAGGCATTACGCAGGATGACCTTGCTGTTTATATTGGTGTTTCAAAGGCTTCTGTTTCAAAATGGGAAACTGGGCAAAGCTATCCCGACATTACTTTTCTTCCTCAATTAGCAGCTTATTTCAATATCAGTATAGACGAGCTGATTGGCTATTCGCCGCAGATGACTAAGGAAGATGTTAAGAAGTTATATCATCGCTTATCATCAGAATTTAGTAGCAAGCCTTTTGATGAGGTTTTAGCTGAGTGCCGTGCTATTATCAAAAAATACTTTTCCTGTTTTCCGCTTTTATTACAAATGGTTATTTTGCTTGTCAATCACCATATGCTTGCTAAGGAAAAGGAAACTCAGGAAAAACTGCTTCAGGAGATTATTGGTTTATGTGTTCGTATTAAGAGCGAAAGCGACGATGTATGGCTTTCAAAACAGGCTAATTCCATGGAAGCGTTGTGCTATATGATTTTGCAACAGCCACAAGAGGTTTTGGATTTGCTTGATGGAACAATGAAACCAATTCCAAGCGATGAAACAATACTTGCGAATGCATACTATATGACAGGAAACATGCAGAAGGCAAAAGCAGTTTTACAAATAAGTATATATCAACATTTGCTCAATATTTTGGGTGATTGTCCTACTTATTTACTGTTACATGTTGGTGAAGTAGAAAAATTTGAGGAGATATTAAAGCGTATACTTTGTATTTCAGATGTATTTGCAGTAGATACTTTGAACCCAAATGTAGCAGTACAATTGTACCTTGCGGCGGCACAGGGCTATACAAAACATGGCAATATAGAGAAAGCACTTAACATGCTTAGTAAATATGCTGATATTTGTACATCAAACTTTTTCCCAATAACACTACATGGCGATGCTTTTTTTGACTGTATTGATGAATGGTTTAATGAGTTTGACTTGGGAACAAAACCTCCACGTGATGAAAAGTTAGTAAAAGAAAGCATGATACAGGCCATTATATCTAATCCCGCTTTTTTAACGTTGAGTGAACAGCCCAAGTATAAGAGCATTATTGAAACAATGAAACTAAAATTGGGGGGAAACTAGGTATGCAAGATATTATAGAATATCTACCGTTTTATAATTGCGAGGTGAAAAAATGAATGCAATAAATATAGAAAATCTTAATAAATCCTATGATGGGCAGACTAATGCTTTGAACAATATAAGTATAAGTATACCAAAGGGTGAGATATTTGGCTTTCTTGGCCCTAATGGTTCAGGGAAAACCACTACAGTTAGAATTCTTAATGGAATTCTTTCAGCAACATCAGGACATGCTGAAATTTTAGGCATACCTGTGGGGGAAAATAATCTTGAGATTCATAGATTATGTGGAGTTATGACCGAAAGTTCTTCCTGTTATGAAAATCTTACTGCCGAACAAAATCTAATATTCTTTGGGAAAATGCATGGAATTGAGGAAAAATTGCTTACTGAACGTATTGATTTTATATTAAAAAGGCTGGAGTTAATAGATGTAAAGAATAAAAAGGTGAAATCTTTCAGTACAGGAATGAGAAAGAGAGTTTCCTTGGCTATAGCATTAGTTCACAATCCTCAGATTTTATTCCTCGATGAACCTACTTCTGGTTTAGACCCAGAAAATGCACTGAATGTTACAAGGCTTATAAAAGAACTTGCAGAGGAAAATGAGGTTACAATCTTTCTTTGTACCCATCAATTAAAATATGCTGAAGATATTTGTACACTATATGGTTTTATAAATAATGGCAATATTCTTGGGTTAGGTACATTTGCTGAACTTGCTTCAAGGAAAAATGCAACGCTTCGATTAGAAATTAGAGGGAAAAATATTTCGGAGAAATTTGGATTTATCCATGAAGGTAATGATATATATAGCAAATCTATTTTAGGAGACAAAGAAGTAAATACTCTAGTACAAGGCATACTGACAAGTGGTGGGGAAATCTATGAGGCTGTACAGCAGAAATGGTCTTTGGAACAACTGTACTTTAAATATATAAAAGGTATATCTGATGATATAACATTATAAGTCTGGAGTGATTAGAATATGAATAGAAATGAAAAAGCATTGATATATAAAGATATAAATGAAATAACAAGTTCAAAACGGGTTATTATGCCTATGACTATTGTACCGATTATTCTGATAGTAATCATACCTTTAGCAATATTGATAGGTGCTAACTATATTGGAAATGATTCAAGTATGTTTACAAAGATTGCTCCTCTTCTGAAAATATTACCTTCTGAATATTTGGCATATACTCCAGCCCAACTCTTAATAAAAGTAGCGTTAAACTTTATGTTTCCGTCATACTTCCTTATAATTCCTATAATGTGTTCAGGAGTTATTGGAGCCAGTAGTTTTGTGGGAGAAAAGGAACATAAAACTCTGGAGTCTCTGCTTTACACACCAATATCCATGGAACAACTGCTTAGAGCTAAAATTCTAGGCGTTTTTGTGCCATCTTACATCGTGGCTCTGATTTCATTTATAGCCTTTGGTATCATATTTAATGTAGGTGGTTTCATCTATTTTGGAGGACTTATTTTCCCAGATATAAAATGGCTCATAATCATACTTTGGATTTCTCCTGTAATCAATTTATTATCGCTAATATTAACTGTGATGGTATCGGCAAAATCAGAAACCTTCCAAGAAGCACAGCAAGTAAGTGGCCTTCTTGTCATTCCCATAATTCTTGTATTAGTGGCTCAATTGACAGGTGTACTTCTGCTCAGTAACATTGTTATGTTTATAGCGGGTGGTGTTCTCTTGATACTTGATTATATATTGATAAGGAGAATTTCTTCTAAGTTTATTCCGGAGAAACTGATTTGAAATAAATTTTTATAATTTTTTGACGACAAAGTACCATTGTGGCTTTTTAGATGGTGCAAGGTATGCTTTTCTTCAAAAAAATATATTAAGAAACATTCTATTATTAGGGAAGGTTTTAGATTACTGGCTAGAAATATATATGATAAACCATTTGAAAAGAATTTTACCGTAGAAAACAATTGTAATGGATGTAAAATGTGTGAAAGAGTGTGTCCTGTAGATAATATAAAAGTAGATAAGAAACCTGTATTTATGAATAATTGCCAGCAATGCTTGGCATGCGCTCACAATTGTCCACAGAGGGCAATAAGCGTTAAAAAAGAAAAAAGCAAGGCTAGATTTATTAATCAGAATATTATCTTGAAGGAAATAATAGATGCAAACGATTAATTTAAAGTTTCATATCCTTTGGCGTATGTTATTTATTTGGTAGGGGGATAAATAGAATGGATAAAAAAGTATCATTTACAAGCAATCAAAAAATTATTGAGCTTTTAACAACAGGAGTCTTATTATTTTTATTTGGCTATTTAATGATTAATTGGTCAGCAATACCAGAAGAAGTTCCATCACATTTTAATGCATTGGGGGTAGCAGATGCTTGGAGTGGAAAAGGCACAGTAATATTTGTGCCGATTGTTTGTTTGACGTTATACTTATTACTTACTGTAGTGTCATTCTTTCCATCTATTTGGAATATTCCTGTTAAGTTAACACCTGGAAATTATGTTTTCGTGTATCAGAATATAAGAAGCTTGATTTGCTATTTGAAGTTAGTATTGGTATCTACTTTTTCATATATTTCAATTTGTACTGCTATAAGCAAACCACTGGGAACAATATTTTTACCATTAATATTAATTATTGTGTTTGGATTAATAGTTGTATTTTTAATAAAAATTAAAAAGTTTAGCAAAGCCACTAAATGAATATGATTTTGAGTTACAATTGAAAGGAGACTAGAAATGAATCCAAAAGAAGAATGTGAAGTACTTTTTTCAAAAGAATCAAATGGAAGTCCATATTTGCGACAGAAGGAGATAAAAACATATTTAAATAGTAAGCATAGGTTAAGCAGATATTATTATAAAATATAAAATAATAAGGCATACAATTAATGCCTTATTATGGACTAATTGTATTCTGAATAGTATAATCAAGAGGTAAAAATTTATTATACATAGAGGTTATATAATGTTAAAAAAATGGATGCTTTCAACTTTTGAGATAAAGATTAAGCTTAGAGGTGTTTATATGTTATTGTTTGTTACTCTTTTAATAGGTTCGATTTTTGTATATAAATCCATAGCATATAATAATGCACATGCTGTCTTACCAAATTTTATAGGAATGACATTATCTGAAGCCGAAGTTCAACTAGATACCATAGGTGTTAAATTTAAAACTAAAGAGGTTATTAGTAACGTTATAGTAAGTGGAACGGTAGTTGCACAGTCTCCTGCTATAGGGACTAAAATTGGTAAAGATGAAATAATATCAATAGACGTTTGCAAGCGTGAAGAATAAAATTATAAGATAAGAGAAAAAAGGGAAGTCGCATAGGTTTCTCACTTATGTATTTGGGATTAAAGCAGTTTTGGTTCATTATACAGATGTGAGACCAGTGGCAAGTTGAAAGGAATGTGAGTTTTTATGACAGAAATACTTTCCTTAGTAATTATTTTTTTGCTATTGTTCCCCAATAATAAAAGAAGAGAAGTAGGTAAAATTGCTTTAACGATAGTATTTGTTTCTGCATTTATTGGTCTAATATTTAGTAATCCCATTTCTGTTGAAATTTTCAAATTGACAAATTTTCTGCTTTTAGTAGTAATCTATATTTTGCTTTTTGGGGCTGACATATTTAAGGAAAAGTCAAAAGTTGCAGTTTTAATTATCCTAGGTGGAATAATTGTTTGTTTTACAGCAGGTATTTTGATGAATGCACCTGAAAATATTAAAAAAGGCCATTGGGAGAACATACTTCTTGGAATTTTATATTTGCTTGGTTCATTTATTATTGCCTATGTAATTAATATAATCATAAATAAAATTAAAAGAAAAAAGTAAAATGTGTGGTTACAAATTGGTTTAGTTGTAAATTATAAACTTTTTTCGTATACTAAGGCAAAGGAGGATTTATATTATAGTTAATATGATATAATCTGCAAGCATAAATTATTTAGTAATAGTTTCTTCCTTTATTTTTGAGAATAAGTTTTCTTGAGAAAGGTTCATATCATCATTACCTTTAATTGATAACTCAAAATTCTGTCTATTACTTTCACTAAAATATGTAATATATGCACCTTTGAAGTTATAATTCTGCTCTTTGACCCACACGATTGATCTATTACATATTGAAGCAAATAAATCCTTGTTAATAATACTTTCTTCGCTATACAATATTATACTAAAATAATCCTCATGATTTATACCTGTGTCTATAAATGCTCATGCTCGCCCACACCCGTGAACCATTCGCTTTCATCTCTTATTCAAACACAAATAAAAAGGAATTAACGATTGTCGGAACTGGTATTAAAGCCTAACTGTTAATGAATAAGCAGGCAGTTAGGTTTTAATTTACTTTGCCCGAAGAGTGAATAAAATAATGCATATTAAATAGGCAAGAAGAATGTAACCAATCAGACATCATATTCATAGAATAATTTTATAATGATTACCATATTGCATTTTCATAGTTCCATACAAAACAGTTTGAGAACTTATTGGAACTACATTTGAATATGAATTGTATAAAATGTGAGGTTATTTATGGTTACTTTCAAGCTAAACGAGAAATTTATGCTGGGAACAGCTACAGCAAGCACGCAAATCGAAGGAGGAGACACAAATAATACATGGTATAAATGGTGTGAAGAAGGGCATATTTCAGATTCAAGCAGTTGCATAACTGCTTGTGATCACTGGAATAGGATAAAACAGGATACAGAAATATTAAAAAGCCTAAATGTTCAAACACACAGGATGAGCATAGAATGGAGCAGGATAGAGCCAGAGTTAGGAAAATTCTCAGAGGAGGCAATGCTCCATTACAGAGATGAAATTAAGCAGCTGTTGGTAAACAATATTCAGCCATTAAT
>DATCIH010000057.1:0-12652 GCA_036507955.1 Clostridiaceae bacterium
ACTAGTAACATTTTGTTAGTTGCCTTTAGCAACTAAATTAATATTGTGTTCTTAAGGAGCATTAGTAACATTTTATTATATTATTCCGCGATAGCTCAACGGTGGAGCGCTCGGCTGTTAACCGAGAGGCTGAAGGTTCGAATCCTTTTCGCGGAGCCACTTTTAAAAGTTAAAGATTGTCTATGTAGACAATCTTTTTTTAGTGCGTTTACTTTAATCATAAACCACGAGTTAATGATATTTATGTTTCACAACAAGAAAAAGATTTTTCCGATATGGATGTATTGGAAAAAATTATAGATTAACAACTGCTATTGATAAAGGCTAAAGAATAAAGGAACCAGAAGTTGGTTCCTTTAAATATAGTTACTTATAAACACGGTTCTTAAACATATCCTAATCATGAAATAATAAATTATAAAAATTG
Organism: Clostridiaceae bacterium; assembly: GCA_036507955.1. GTDB lineage: Bacteria > Bacillota > Clostridia > Clostridiales > Clostridiaceae > DATCIH01. The sequence goes on from DATCIH010000057.1 coordinate 428, forward strand.
CTTTAATTATATTTTCTTAGAGATGATATAAATACAGGAAGAATAGAGATAATAATTAATGAGAAGCCCTCCAAAAAAATTGTATATATTCCACCAATGCTTGTCCATAGCCATCCTGTTAAGATATAACCTATTGGAAGAAGTATGTAGGAGCCCATTAAATCTAAGCTAGCAACCCTTCCAAAGACATCCTTTGGAACAAATTCCTGGAGACTTATTTCCCAGGTTAAATTAAAAAACATTATACTCATTCCAACTACTACAAGTAATACTATTAGAATAGGGAAAAAACTAATTAAACCTAAGCAACCTAAGGAAATTCCAGCTACGAATATACTAAAATAAGCTAATATACCTCTATGTGTCCATCTAGTTTTAGAACTATATAATAGTGCCATAAAGAGAGCACCAGCTCCACTAGCAGACATTAATATACCATAATAGCTTGAACCAGTTTTAGAGAAAAGATCTACTTTAATTAACCATGGTATTAGTACAGATGAAAAGCTAAGTAAGATTACATTTAAAAAAGCAGAAGCTATTATTGTAATCCACAGCCAGGGATTTTTCGAAACCACCTGTAAGCCGCCTAAAAAATCTTGATAAAATTTTGCAATTGGTTTCCCTTCTATATTAGAAACAGTAGTTTTTATATTAATAAAAAGAAGACTTATAATGGATATAAAAAAAGTTAATCCATCAAGAGCAAAGCCTGTGGCCGGTGAACTAAAGGTGATGATAAGACCGCCTAACAAGGGTCCTACAAGTAAGGCAAATTGTTCACTTATTTGAGTTAAAGAGTTGGCAGAGATTCTTATATCCTCAGTGAAAACTTGAGCTCTCACGGCAGAATAAGCAGGTTGAAACAATGAACCCATTATACCTGATAAAACAGCATATAAATAAATTGTGGTTATAGATAAACTATTAATGTAATAAAGATAGGCTAAAATTAGTAAAATTACAAATCTACATAAATCAGAGATGATCATAAGCATAACCCTTGAGAGCCTGTCTACTAATACTCCAGTAAAGGGTAATAATATAATTTTCGGTAAAAACATTAGTGCCATAACTAAACTCATAGCCATGGCGGATTTTGACATAGAGTATACGGTCATAGGTAGCAGTACCGTCATGATGCAATCTCCTAGTCGAGAAAAGGTTTGACCAACCCATAAGGCTCTAAAGGGATTCGACTTTAAGGGAGAAAGTAAGGACTTACCAATCATAGATTTTCACTCCTGTAAGTATAATTTTTCGATTGTATAATAAACCTATTATACCATGATATTTCCAATAAATTATCATTATTTAATTTATTAAGAGGATTTTTCAAGTATGAGTAGAATATATTAAAATTAATGATCTAATTTAAAGAAAGGAGGAAAACTGATTTTGTGGCAATTTAATATTGCCAGCACAAGAAAAGTGAAAACTAATGTTTCAAAATCAGATATGTTTATGAAAGAGTATAAGACAAAAAATCTTAGAAATGTAGGAATTATAGGCCACAGTGGGTCAGGAAAAACTACACTAACAGAAGCACTCCTATATTTTACAAAAACTACAGACCGTTTTGGAAAGGTTGAAGAAGGTAATACAGTAAGCGATTATGACTTAGAGGAAAAAAAGAGAAGAATCTCCATTTCTACTTCTATAGCTCCTTGCGAATGGGAGAATATTAAAATAAACCTTATAGATATGCCAGGCTATTTTGATTTTATAGGTGAAGAAATTCAAGGGTTAAAGGCTTCGGATATGGCTATAATATCTGTTTGTGGAGTTTCAGGTATTCAGGTAGGAACTGAGAAGGCTTGGGATTGTGTTAACAATCATAAATTACCAAGAGCTTTTTTCATTAATAAATTAGATAGGGAAAATAGTAATTTTGAAAAGGTTCTTAAAGAGCTTAAGGATAAGTTTGGTATTTCTGTAGTACCCATACAATATCCCATAGGTAGTGAGGAAAGTTTTAATGGTGTTGTAAACGTTATATCAAGAAGAGCTCGTATGTATAATCCTAAAACTCATGAGATGGAGGATGAAGAGATTCCTGAAGAATTATTAGAGAGTATCGATGCCTGTAAGCAAATGATAATGGAAGCTGTTGCAGAAACAGATGAAGTTTTATTAGAAAAATATTTTAATGAAGGTAGTCTTAGTGATGAAGAGATTTATCATGGTTTAATAAAAGGTTGTTCCCTAGGAGAGATTGCACCAGTTATGTGTGGATCTGCTCTCAACATGATAGGTATTAATACCTTTTTAGAGGATGTGGTGGAATGTTTCCCATCACCAGAGGATGTAAATCCACTAAGGGCAATAAGCTTAAAGGATAATAAAAATATTGAAGTGAAGGTAGATGCGAATAAACCATTTTCGTGTTTTGTATTTAAAACAGTAGCAGATCCCTTTGTAGGTAAACTATCTTTATTTAAAGTTATAACAGGAAAGGCAAAAGGAGATTCTATTGTATATAACTCTAGCAAGGACAAACATGAAAAATTCGGAACGATGTATCTGCTTAGAGGTAAAAATCAAATAGCAACTACAGAAATAATAGCAGGAGACATAGGAGCAGTTTCAAAGCTTGCTTATACAGGCACAGGAGATACCCTTTGCGATGAGTCTTATAAGATAGATTATGAAAAAAGTAAATTTCCAGCTCCAGCACTTTCTATGGCAGTTATTCCCAAGTCAAAGGGAGATGAAGATAAGATTTCCTCAGGACTAAGTAAACTATTAGATGAAGATCCTACCTTTAAGGTATCAAGAGATTTGGAAAATGCAGAAACTATTATATCTGGAGTAGGAGAAACTCATCTTGAGGTTATTGCAAGCAAGCTTAAAAGCAAGTTTGGAGCAGAAGTTAGCTTAGAGCTTCCCAAAGTTCAATACCGAGAAACAATTAAAAAACATTCCGATGTACAAGGAAAACATAAAAAACAATCTGGAGGACATGGCCAATATGGGGATGTTTGGATTAAATTTGAAGCAAGAAAAGATGGAGATGAGATGCAATTTGTTGATCAGGTAGTAGGAGGAGCTGTACCTAGACAATATATACCAGCTGTGGAAAAAGGATTAAAGGATTGTATACATCGGGGAGTACTGGCAGGCTATCCAGTTATAAGATTGAAGGCTACACTTCATGATGGATCTTATCATGCTGTGGATTCTTCAGAAATGGCATTTAAGATGGCTGCAACTCTAGCCTTTAAAAAGGGATTGCTTGCTGCAGAGCCAGTACTTCTTGAACCAATACTTCATGTTGAAGTTCTAGTTCCGGAAGAATATATGGGAGATGTAATTGGTGATCTAAATAAAAAACGTGGTAAGGTATTAGGTATGGAGCTTGATGGTGAACATGAAAAGATTTTGGCAGAGGTTCCTCAATGTGGCATGTTTAGATATGCTACAGATTTAAGATCAATTTCGCAAGCTAGAGGTAGCTTTGAAATGAGATTTGAAAGATATGATGAGGTCCCACCACTAGAGGCAGCAAAAATCATTGAAAATTCAAAAAAATATGAGGAAGTTGAAGCATAATATAAAATTAGAAATCTGTCGTAAGTATCAAAACTTGCGACAGATTATTTCACAGTATAAAATTAAATTATCAAGTAATAATAATAGTGATCTTATTATTACTTGAAAGGAGCTGATTATTCTGTCAGAATATAAATTAGATATAACAGGAACAGTAGGAATCAATGATTATGGTAATATAGATGATTATATGGGTATTATAGATAATGACGATAGACTTACAATCACAATTGATTCATCGAATATGGAGAATATAGCTGATATATGTAGATTAATAGAACGCAAAGGTTTTGTTATTACCTCAAAAGATGATAGTCAGAAAGATAAATATTCCATATTAGCACATAGAATGGCATAAGACAAATGCTCCCTTTTCATAGTTTCTCAAAAATTGAATAATTATTTTTTTATAAATAATTATTCAATTATGATATAATAAATTGAACTAATTTTAAAGGTGGGGAACTATGGAAAAGGGATATGTTATAGGAATAGATTTAGGTGGAACAAAAATTAATGGTGCATTTGCTGATCTACAAGGCAATGTATTAGCTATGGCTACTACAAAAACAGATGCACCTGCAGGTGAAGAAGTTGTATTAAGCAATATAATATCAATTATTAAAGAGGTTATTAGCATTTCAGGTAAGTCTTTAGGAGAAGTGAAAGCTATTGGGATAGGATCTCCAGGACCATTAAATCCTGAGGAAGGTACAATAGTAAACAGTCCTAATTTACCTTTTTTAAATTTTAATTTAGTTGATCCTATAAGGGAAAGGTTTCAGGTTCCTGTTATACTTGACAATGATGCTAATGTTGGAGCCTTAGGTGAATTCTTATTTGGAGCTGGCAAAGGTACTAAAAATATGATTTATATTACAGTAAGCACTGGAATAGGAGGTGGAGCTATACTAAATAAAAAGTTGTATAGAGGAAACACCTTCAATGCTTTAGAAATTGGTCATATGACTGTTACCCCTGATAAAATAAGATGCAATTGTGGAAATTATGGATGTCTTGAGGTGATGGCTTCAGGAACGGCTATTGGTAGGCAAGCTAAGGAAGCTGTTGATGATGGGAGAACTACTACATTAAGTAAATATGAAAATCCAACCTCTTATGAGGTGTTTTTAGAAGCGGAAAATAAAGATAAGGTATCAATGGAGATATTAGATAGAAGTCTAACTTATTTAGGGATAGGTGTGGCAAATGTTATAACCTGTTTTGACCCTGAATTAGTAGTTATTGGTGGAGGGGTATCTAAGGGTGGAAATATGATAATTGATAAGGTTAAAGAAGTAGTAAGGGAAAGATGCTTCAAAACCTTAGCTGATGGGTGCGATATAAAGCTAGCAAAGCTTGGAACAGATGCAGGAGTTATAGGTGCCCTTGCTTTAGCAGTATTAGAAGGTTAAATAAAACAAATTCAGGTGACATACCTTCAGGTGTGTCACCTGTTCCCATTAGACGATTAAATTAACAGCCTAAATTCTGGAGCCACCACAGAGGTGCTGACATTTCTGAGGTTGACTATTTAATTTCGCAAAGGTTTTCATGATGTAAACGAATTTCACAAACAAATACCCCACTTAAATATAAATTTGCACCGCAATGAAATATTTTTCTTGTCGTATCTTCATAACAATCCTCCTCGTTTTATAAACATTATTCAGTGCACTATAATCTACTCTTGTGCCGCAGTTAATTACTAGGGTTCAATACCCCAGATATAAGATTGATGTACCTTTTATGAAGGTTGCGAATATTAAAATTCCTTTAATTCAACAAAGTTAACACCATTATCAGTTGCCACTCCTGCATACAGTTTATCATCATCTTTACCTATGGATAAATAATGATTCAAACATTCTTTAGCAGTAAAAGGCATTTTCCTATCTAAAACTTCGTCCATGTCAACCCAATCCAATGTGCCTTCATTACATTCACTAATATCTATTTCTTCATTATGCAATTCAGTAAAATAGTAGTAGTTTTGCCTAATCTCATTATTCTTCATACGGAGTGTAACATATTTTAACTTCACACTTCCAATATCACATTCTTTAATACCTGTTTCCTCAAAGAGTTCCCTTAAAACACATGCTTTAGGATTATTTAGTTCATCCTTCTCAAAATGACCACCTACACCACACCATGAAGGTTGAACTACCCTTGAACCAACCCTATAAAGCAGTAGAATTTTATCTTTTAATATAATATAAATTGAAGTCATATTCCTTAACATATTTAAACCTCCTATTACTTAAATAATATCTAATTCGCTGTTTTATACAAAGCTTACCAATATCAAATTATTTTAATGAACCTTTTTAGAAGAATGTGAAGTAAAGTAATTTTTATTGATTATCAAATTTTCTTACCTTTGAGTTCCACTTTGTATAACCACCTAATATTCCACATAATCCAAATATAATCGCATACAATATAAACCTTGTAAGTATACCAGTAATATCATAATTTCTTGGGTTTGGGTTAAGGAATATAGTAAGTATGCTATATACTATAGAACCACCACCCCACATTAATACTCCTAGATTAATATAAACTTTCTCTTGCCCATGAGTTTTTGTTTCTTCCATTTTTCTCTTTCATTATCTATGTTATTCAACAAAATCATCCCATCTTTTAATTAGTTCGTCTAATTTTACAATTATTCAATATACCAAATATTCGACTGATGAATCATTTATGAAGATTGCTAATTAACCTAACTGGATATTATGCTCATAATCTAAATTTATCTCTAATCATATGTGCAACAACATCAGGTGAAATGTCCGTATTATTAATTTTCATATAATTCTTTTCTTTGATTTCATTTTCAAATGAATTAAGCCAATATTTCTCTTCCAGTCTCCTGAAAAGTTCCTCTGAACGAGTAATATCTCTTTTCGTAGGTTTATTCAGTAGTCTATTTTCGGTCTTGTTTCTATCTATGTGTACATCATAAGCTGCTTCTAATTCTACATAGTATACAGCTCCACCTTTTGCTTTGAATATCTCTTCAACCATATATACATAATCCCAGTCCTCTTTACAGTCCAGTGCCCACATGTAAGTAAAAACCATTCCATATTCTTCGCTATCTGAATATGCTTCGAAAATTTCTTTTCTAAATAGATTTGTTAATCTTGCTCTCTCTTGAGGCATATTTTTAAACAAATCAGAAACAATGTCTATTGTCATATGATTATGAAATAGTCCTAAACCAGTAATTTTTGCAAGTTCTTGTCCAACAGTCATTTTGCCAACTGCATGCGAACCAAATATTATTACAAGTTTCATTTTATTCATCTAACTTTCAATATATATTATTACTTACAAAGTTGCATTTGTTTTCAAGATTGTTCCAAGCAAAGGCTTTATTACTTATAAAGAGAGGGCTTACACATGCGAACTATTATGTAATTTATTATACACTATTTATTGTAACACGTTCTAATCTGAACAGGTACCCACCTTTGTGTAGTAAAGTAATTCATCATATTTAGCAAAACAAATAAATCATTTTCCAAACTAAGTGTTCAAGAAAAACAAGTAGCAAAATGCAAGAAAAAGTTCATCAACTTGCAATAAATTAAGAAAAGGATTACAAAACTTGCATATATCATGAAAAATCAATACAAACAACTTAAATATGAATAATAGAAATATTAAACTTACAATTAATAAAAAAATACGACTAGGTGGTATTATCTGTAACAGTAGAAAAGTTGATAAGGAATTAGATCTACTAAAAGCTTTTGCGCAGGAGCTAGGAAGTCAGTTAATATATTTTGTACCAAGGGATAACATGGTTTAGAGAGCTGAAATACACAAACAAACAGTAATAGAATTTGAGCCAGAAGCAGCTCAGGCACAGGAATACAGAAATTTGGCTCGTGCAATTGATAATAATAAGATGTTTGTAATTCCAAAACCAATGGCACCGGAAAGGGTAGGTATTGTTCTTTCTGAATTATGTGATGCAGGTTTTCCAGCAGTTACAAAGATAGATGTAGTAGGACGTGGTAAGCAAAGAGGCGTTAAAGTTGGAGATGTTCACTATGATGAGATTCCAAAGGAAATGCTTATGCTAGTAGTTAAGGATGAAGATAGTGTATACCATAAGTTCTGGAAACTCTGAATTAGATTGTAGGGGAGGCGGTATCATGATAAAACCAGAGTATCATATTTTTGTCTGTACAAGTTCTAGAATAAATGGAACTCAAAAAGGGTATTGTCATTCTAATGCATCTACTGAAATTGTAACAAATTTCATGGAAGCTTTAGAGGAGGCTGGTATCAGTGATAAGGTAATGGTGACGAATACAGGGTGCTTCGGGCTATGTAGTGATGGACCAATAGTTGTAATTTACCCAGAAGGTATTTGGTATGGGAAGGTAACACCTGAGGATGTGGAGGAAATTGTTGAATCACATTTAGTTAATGGAGAAGTTGTAAAGAGACTGGAAATATAAAAAAGGTATAAAAAGTGGGCTACAGGAGCTCCATATATGAACCTATTTAAGTCACTCGAGAATAGTTAAGGATGAAGTAGCAGTTAAAATTAGAGGATATGGTTGAAGCCCCCAAAGCCCCCTATTCCAAGTATAGTTAAGACTAAAACTCATCCACTTTTTATAAACAGTGTCTTTAAACATGTAAAATTTCATATACCTGTAGCCCATAATCTTAGAGAAGCTAGAGCCATGTTCAAAAGTTAATTATTATAAGTTATTAAGGAATAATGCTAAAGCATAGGGCTTTTACATTATTCTTTTTTTATTCTTTCAAATTTAGCTTTGTTGAAAAATATAAGGATTAATGCTATGATTATTTTATTATTAATTTAAATATGGAAAATAATTGAGGGAAATATGCCATTTAAATTTGAGGGACAAAATAAATATATTACAGATAGCACTTTTAGTAGGTTAAGCCTTAAGGGTAAGCGGGATGAGTCATTAATAAAAAGCTTTATTTCTAAGTTATTAATGCTAGGGGTAGACTTTATTGAAATGAGCAAATATACCATGCCACCTGCTTTAATAAATAAAGATATAATAATATATAAGGTTGAAAATATAGAAGATATGAGGGGCTTATCAAAGGAAAATATTAAGCTAGTTTTATATTCCTATAAAACTGATTTTGACCTATGTAATATTATTAATTACATAGAAAACCAGAACTTTAATATAATAATAGAGCTTTATATTGATGAATTTTTAAGAGTGGATGCTATATTACTAAAAATGAAGCTCAAGAAGCTATATTCTTTAAGATTTAAGGGTATGTCCCATTTTGATGAAGCTTTAAAAGGAGAACTTATAAAAGTAAAAGCTAAGGGCTATAAAATAGATTTATGCTTTAATGATAAATTGGATTTAGCAACCGCTTCCGCCTTAGAAGGCTTAGACTATTATGACTTCTTAACAGGAGCCTTTAATGGAGGGGGAGATTTTACTTATGCTTCCCTTGAAGAGGTTGTTTTATCATTAAATGTTCTATATAAAGTGAAGGTAAGTTTAGATTCAAACATATTATCAAAGATGTCAGAGGAATATACCCTTTTAACTGGTAATAAAATTAATAGTATGAAAGCTATAAGTAGGAAGGGATATATTTAAATATGAATCCGGAGTTCATGCAGATGGAATAGAAAAAAATCCAGAAACCTACGAACCCTATGAACCTGAGCTTGTTGGACAAAGCAGAAAACTAATAATTGGTAAACATTCTGGATCAAAGGCAGTAATAAGAAAGCTTAAAGAATTAAACATTAATATTGAAGACAAGGAAGCTATAAACATTATCTTAAAGGAAATTAGGGAAATGAGTATAGCTTAGAAAAGAGGAATTATGGATGAAGAGCTTATTTTTATATGTAGTAAGCTTGGGTTAGGAGAACTTAATGATAAGGATTGTGGATACGACACTTAGAGATGGTGAACAAAAATCAGGAATAGCACTAAGTCTTAAGGAAAAAGTTGAAGTGGCAAAGCTTATTTCCAAACTTAATATATTTCAAATAGAAGCTGGAACCCCTGCAATGGGTGGAGATGAAAAAAGGCCATTGAAGAAATGATGGAGCTTAATTTAAAATGCAAAATATCTACTTGGAACAGAATGAACTTAAAGGATATTCAGCATTCCATAGATTGCAGAGTAGATATCATACATATTTCCGTGCCTACCTCGGAGCTTCAGATAAGAAGCAAGCTTTCAAAGGATGAAGCATGGGTTATAGATAGTATGAAAAAGGCAATAGCCTTTACAGTAGAGAAAGGCTTTCAGGTTATAATCGGTTTTGAGGATGCTTCAAGAGCAAAACTCGATTTTCTTATAAAGCTTTCTAAGGAAGCATATATGGAGGGGGTAAGAAGGATAAGATATGCGGATACGGTAGGTATTTTGACCCCATCAAAAATAAAAAGGGGCATTATAGCACTAAGGGAAGCTGTAGATATGTCTTTTGGAATTCATGCCCATGACGATTTTGGGATGGCTCTTGCTAATTCATTAGAGGCAATAAATAGTGGCGCAGATTATGTGGATTGTACCTTTAAAGGTATAGGAGAAAGAGCTGGAAATTGCGATTATTATAAATTTTTAAAAGCGGTGGCTATAATTAACAAAAAGCCTATAAATCTTCAAGAGGTACTTAGGGTACAGGAGGAGATATTTGAAATTATTGGGCTTAATTAATAAATTTATTATGTGAAGGAGTATATGAAATGGAGACAGTAGTTTTAGCGGATTCTTGTTGCGATCTACCTAGAAGTTATATTGAAGAAAACAAAGTGCCTGCCATGTCTATTTCTGTTCGTTTTAAAGGGAAGGAGTATCCAGGAGATTTCGGAAAATCCCTGGAGTTTAAATATTTCTATGATGAGGTTAGGAAAGGCGAGATAGCAACCTCCTCTCAAGAAAACACCTACAGTTTTGCTGAAAAATTTAGAAGCTTTGTTTTGGAAAATAAGGCTGTTATATATATAGGCTTATCCTCCGCTTTAAGTGGAACCGTCAATAATGCCTTTATGGCCAGTGAACAAATCCTTGAGGAATACCCAAAGGCTGATATAACTGTGATTGATTCTTTATGTGCCTCAGCTGGAGGAGGTCTATTAGTTTATTATGCAGTGGAAATGCTAAAAAGGGGAGCCAGTAAGGACGAAATCGTTAAGTTCGTAGAAGAAAATAAGCTAAAGGTAAATCATTGGTTTACTGTGGAGGACCTTGTTTATTTAAAAAGGGGCGGACGACTATCTGGAACAGCAGCAGCCATCGGCACTTTATTGGACATAAAACCTATAATGCATGTAGATAATGCTGGAAGACTTGTGCCAGTTACTAAGGTTAAAGGAAGAAAAAAATCTATTAAAGCTTTAGCAGAGCAGCTGGATGCCAGAATAATAAGGGAAGAGGAGCAAACAATATTTATAAGCCATGCAGATTGCATTCAAGATGCAACGACTTTAAAAAATATTATATTAGATAAGCATAAGTTTAAGGAAATTATTATTTGTGATATAGGGCCAACTATAGGAGCTCATTCAGGTCCAGGAACCTTAGCCCTGTTTTTCTTAGGAGAAAAGCGATAGGATAGACTTATTTATTAATTTAGGAGATGAAGAAATGGAAATAAACGAGGTTGAAGAACTAGGAAAGAAAATAAAAAACAATATAGAAAAGGTTATTGTAGGCAAAGCTTCAATTATTGATATTCTAATTACTGCACTTATCGCAGGAGGCCACGTATTACTGGAGGATGTACCGGGAACAGGGAAAACTGTTTTGGCGAAGACTCTAGCTAAGTCTATTGGCGTAACCTTTAAAAGGGTTCAATTTACCCCAGATCTGCTTCCATCAGATTTAACAGGAATTAATTATTTTAATCAAAAGGAAGGAGAGTTTGTTTTAAGAAGGGGTCCTGTCTTTACAAATATATTATTATCAGATGAAATAAATAGAGCAACTCCCCGTACTCAATCTAGTTTGCTTGAGTGTATGGAGGAAAAGCAGGTTACAATAGATGGCGTCACCTATGGTTTGGAGGCACCTTTCTTTGTTATCGCCACCCAAAATCCAGTGGAAACCCAAGGAACCTTCCCACTTCCTGAGGCTCAATTAGATAGGTTTTTAATAAAAACAGGAATGGGCTATCCTAATTTAGAGGATGGGAAAAAAATACTTGAAAGGTTCATTTTGGACAATCCTTTTAAGGACTTAAAAAGCGTATGTACAAGTGAAGAGATAACTGACGCATCCTTAGCAGCTAAGAAGGTATATATAGCCTCAGCTCTTTTAGAATATATACTTAGGCTTGTTGAAGAAACTTTAAACAATCCTTCTATAATATTAGGTTGTAGCCCAAGGGGAAGCTTAGCATTGATGAGAGCCAGTCAGGTATATGCAGCTTTAAAGGGAAGAAATTATGTTATTCCAGAGGATATTAAGTTTTTAGCAAAATTCGTACTAGCTCATAGGCTCATATTAAAGGACTCTATTAAAATAAAGGGTGTAACGGGTGAAAAAATAATTTCAGATATATTAGAGACGGTTACAGTACCTACGGAAAATTGGAAAGAGGAATAATATGAGAATACTCGTTATATTACTGGCAGCTTTCGCATTCTTTATCCTAGAGAGATTTATATATGGAAAGAA
>DATCIH010000058.1:0-2605 GCA_036507955.1 Clostridiaceae bacterium
TCTTCAGTTGTACCCTGACCCAAACTGTGATGAACTAAGGCGCACCATAGCAAATTATTATAAATTATCATCCAATCAAGTCTTTGTAGGAAATGGTTCGGATGAGGTGCTTGCTTTCTCTTTTATGGCATTCTTTGATCCAGAAAAACCAATCTTATTTCCTGATATAACCTATAGTTTCTATGAAATTTATGTTAACCTATTTAAGCTAAAATGTAAATTGATTCCCTTAGATGATAAGTTTGATTTTTCTGCAGATTCTTTTTGTATTGAAAATGGTGGAATTGTAATAACAAATCCAAATGCACCAACCACCAAATTCGCCTCAGTGGAATCCTTAAAGCAAATTCTAGAATATAATATAGATAGTGTTGTTATAATTGACGAAGCCTATATAGATTTTGGTGGCGAATCTTTAATTGATTTTGTAGATGATTATCCAAACCTATTAATTGTGCAGACACTTTCTAAGTCAAGATCACTTGCAGGTTTGCGTGTTGGTTTTGCTTTCGGACATAAAGATTTAATAGAAGGCCTTAATAACATTAAAAACTCGATAAATTCTTATACAGTTGATCGTCTTGCTTTAGCTGGGGCAAAAGCATCTTTTGAAGATGAAGCATATTTTCAGAGTATTTGCTCAAAAATTATGGATACAAGAGAAAAAATAATACCATCTTTTAAAAAATTGGGGTTTAATGTACTAGAATCAAAAGCCAACTTTTTATTTGCACGCCATAATACAATTCATGCCAAAATATTATTTAATCAATTAAAAAACAGCGGAATTCTTGTTAGATATTTTGATAAACCTAGAATCCATAATTTCCTAAGAATAAGTATAGGCACTAATGAAGAAATGGAAGTACTTTTAAGTAAATTAAGCAAGATTATTCTGGAAATAGAACCATCAAATTAATCCGTATTATTCCTGAATAGTACGAATTAAATGTGATTAAAATTATATAGGGAGGGCTGATAATGATATACATAAATGATGAAACAATAGAAAATATTATAAAAGAAGATATCCCATACATTGATTTGACTTCCCTAATCTTAGGCATTAATAGTCAAAAAGGAGAAATAAAATTTATCTCAAGAGGAAACGCGGTAATAAGTGGTTCTGAGGAAGTAGTAAGAATATTTAATAGGTTCGGTGTTAAAATTGAAACCATTCTCTCTTCTGGAACCCTTGTTAAGTCTGGAGATGTTATTGTTCATGCGCGAGGTAATGTTGATGCACTGCATATGGGTTGGAAAGTGTCCATGAACGTTTTAGAATACTGCTCAGGAATTGCAACAAGAACAAGATATTTGGTTAATAAAGCAAAAAATATCAATCCACAAATCGAAATTGTAACTACAAGAAAAATATTTCCAGGCACAAAAGAGTTTTCTATAAAAGCTATTATAGCAGGAGGAGCTTATCCTCATAGGCTTGGTTTATCCGAGACAGTACTAATCTTCAAGCAACATTTAAACTTTATTGGAGGCATTTCTGGACTTGTAGAAAATTTAGAAGTCATTAAAGCTAGGGCCTGTGAGAAAAAAGTAATTGTTGAAGTTGAAGACTTTGAAACTGCAATAATACTAAGTAAGGCTGGAGTCGGCGGATTACAATTTGATAAAGTTAATCCAATAGAATTGAAAAGAATTGTAGACGCTGTTAGAAGTATAGATCCTTCAATTACACTAATAGGAACTGGTGGAATTAACGAGAATAATATTGAGGATTATGCAAGAACTGGAATAGATGCAATCTCAACAACCTCAGTATATTTTGGAACTCCTGTAGATATAGGTGTTACAATAACAAAACAATAAATATAGAAATAAGTTGCAATTTCCTGAATATACTCTATTTTAAACTATTATATGCAGCAGACTTGGTACCAGCATTTTATTTTATTAATGGTAAAATAATCACAATGTCAATTCAGTAACATTAAAAAACACAGCAAAGTGTTACCTTTGCTGCATAAAAATAAATATTTTTGTGTCATCTTGGAGCCATTTGCAGGCATACCAGTGACAATTATTAATTATAGATATTTTTACTAAAGTATCTATCCCCTCTATCAGGTAATATTATTACAATATTTCCACTTTCAATTGTTTCTGAAAGTTTTAATGCGGCTGCTAACGCAGCCCCTGAAGAACTGCCCACAAACAATCCTTCTTTCACAGCAATTAGCTTTACCATGTTTTTAGCCTCATCATCAGTAATTTTTGAAACTGTGTCAACTAAATCCATATCCATAGTTGTTGGCACAAAATTATTGCCAATTCCTTCAATATCATAACAATGTTCACAACCACCGCCAATGGTTGAACCATAAGGATCCACTAGCACACCTTTTATATTTTCATCCTTTTCCTTTAAATATTTCATAACACCACTAAAAGTACCACCACTTCCTGCTCCTGCAAGGAAGTAATCAATTTCACCCTCTAATGCATTATATATTTCTGGTCCTGTAGTTTCATAATGAGCTTTTGGGTTAGCATCATTTTCAAACTGTTGCAATGAAATAGAATTAGGGATTTCATTCAATAGTTCCTTTGCCTTATTAATTGCACCGAGCATTCCGTCTTCCCTTGG
>DATCIH010000059.1:0-29375 GCA_036507955.1 Clostridiaceae bacterium
TTTAATGGCAACCACATAACTTATAACTTATTCCCGAGCTACAGCCAATTCATTTCAGGGACACACCTCGTATAATATAGATGTACCCATTAATAGAGAATAGATACTCTCCACTAACAGATGTTATATCACTATCCCTGATTATTGTTCGTACATCTCAATATCCATTCTGGACACCCATATATCTTTTGGTTTGTCTATTCTTAATATATACCATTAACATCCAATAGGAAGTTACTTGATTAATGCTTATAACATTGTATAATATCTCCTGAATAGAGGTTAGATGTTTCCCCCCTGGGTGGGTTTCTATTAGAAGCCTCATACCCGCAAATTAGCTTGTCATTCCATCAGTGAGATTAGATGTTTAGCTGGTTGAGTTTCTTCCACTTGGAAGAATTACTCGTGTCACAAACGAGGTTGTCAGCTCACTGGTTGATGTGGATACTCTATTCTATGTTTGGTCCCTAATGAAAGGAGATCGTTATTTATGTCTAAATTTTTTAATCTACCTGTTATAGGTATTGATGTTTCTGCTGATTTCTCTATCGTTGCTATCTTAGCTCCTAATGGTGATATTTACAGAAAACCATTTAAAGTTATTCATGATGCTCTTGGGTTTCACTATTTAATTGAACAAATTAAAAAAGCGGAAGAAGAGTACTCCATGAAATCACAACTTTTCATGGAATCAACCGGTATATACCACTTGACCCTTTTCCACTTTCTCAAATCCAGTAATTTAGAGGCTTATTCTTCTCCTAAAGCAGTGCTTGAAGCCCCAAAGGCGGATATTTTAGTATTACTTAAGCAACATGCTCGTAGAGGAATAGATTGGTGTACTAACACCTATAATAAGCTAATTAAAGCCTTTAACGAGCAAATTGAAGCTTTAGTGTCATTAATAGCATCTCAAGCAGAAAGTAATGAAACTCCTAAAATCTTCAGAGATTATATGGCACTTCTAGTTGCAATGCCTGGAATTGGGTTTATTACTGCTGTGACTATACTACGCAATCGCTTTAGCTTCTGTAAGGAAAAGTAAAGCAGGTAAGCCTGTAAACAGCATTCTATACAAATATCGCAAAGAAAATCTTATTGGAAAGAAAAACAAGGTAGCTCTTGGCGCAATAATGCATAAAATTGTTAACTACATTTTCGCAGTACTCAGGGACAAACGTCCCTATGAAGAAAGAAACCCACAACTTCATGAACAAATGTTTCTTAACAATCCAAACAAGAAAACCGCTTAAATATTTTGAAAACCTTCAAATGGCAAGTTAATATTTTTTCAACTAAATTATAATAATCTTTAATTGTAAATTTACCTTTTATTTCCACCATTCGTGTGTTTTAAAGGGTTATTTGTTGTGTAGTTTTTTGATCAAACATTTTTACAACATTTTTAAATAAAGTTATTGACTTTTACTAGCTGGTCTTTTTGAATTTAGTGTATAATAAAGATTGTACTACTTTACCATTAATACTTCAATATATTAAAGTACATTACTATATCTTTCAATTAATATACATAATATCCAGAACTAGATAACAAGAATTATTAAATAAAAGGAGCTGAAGTAAATGTTTATAAAAAAACGTGCACTATTACTAGGAGATTATGAAAATGCAAACTGGCATCCACTAAAGGAGGTGGATAAAGAGATTTCTGAAATATTAATGGATGAGATCTCAGTATTCCCAACAGAGGATTATGGGGACTTAAAGTTAGAGGATTTTATGAAATATGATATGGTTATTTTATATGTGGATCAGTGGGAGAAAAAAGCAAATAAAGAGCTTATAAGCGCTTTATTGTCTTTTGCATGTCAAGGTGGAGCTATTTTAGCTTTACATAATGGTATTATCCTTCCAAATAGCTATGAACTTTCTCAAATGCTTGGAGCAAAATTCACTGGACATCCAGAGCATAGACTACTTAAATATACTGTGACGGCACCAGAACATATTATTATGGAGGGTATAGAAAAGTTTGAAATGGATGAAGAACCATATCAATTTGCCTTCGATCCCTTCACAGAAAAGGTTATGCTACTAGAGTTTACATCCGAAGAAAAACAATGGCCTGGAGCTTGGGCACTGGAATACGGAAAGGGTAGAATTGTGTATCTATCCCCTGGACATAATGCGGCTTCTTTTAAGAATGAAATGTATAGAAAATTGGTGCTTAGAAGTAGTAAATGGTCAATGGGGTTAATTTAATAATCTGGAGGTAAAATGGAGAAGATTTGTGTAATTTCTGGGGCAGATAGAGGCTTAGGATTTGGGCTATGTCAAGAACTATTAGAAAAGGGTTGGAAGGTTTTTGCAGGTCAGTATATAGCTAATTGGAAGGAATTATCTGAACTTAAAGAGAAGCATGAAGAAAAGCTATTTATTATTCCTATGGATGTTTCTTTTGTTGAATCTGTCCAAAAAGCTTTTAGGATGGTTAAGGAACAGGTAGATCATGTAGATATGATAATAAGTAATGCAGGTATTTTTAGTGGAAAGGGAGATTTAAGGGGAGAAATTGATTATAAGGGAGCGGAGGCTGCTTATAATATAAATGCTATAGGACCTATAAGGCTTGTGGAGTCATTTTTACCCTTAATGAAATCGGGACTGAAGAGACTTTGCTTTGTATCCTCTGAGGTGGGAAGTATTTCAATGGCATATAGGGATAGGGACTTTGGTTATAGTATATCTAAAACCGGATTAAATATGGCAATTAAGATTATGTTTAACGACTTGCATCCACATGGATACACTTTTAGAAGCTATCATCCGGGTTGGGTACGTACCTATATGAGTGGCAGTAAAAATAATAATGGAGATTTAGAACCTATAGAATCAGCTATTCCAGCTATTAAGCTATTTACTGAGGATAGAGAAGATGAGGAGCGACTCGTTATGATAGACTATCTTTCAGGGGAATGGCCTTATTAGATAATATTTAACGTAGGGGGTATAGCATGAGTAAAATAGCATTTATTACAGGACCAGATAGAGGGTTGGGCTTTGCTATGACTGAAAGGTTATTAGATAAGGGGTGGAAGGTATATGCTGGTCAGTATATGCCCCAGTGGACAGAGCTTTCTGATCTTTGTAAAAAATATGAAGGAAATCTTATATTGATACCTTTAGATGTATCTAAAGAAGAATCTGTGAAAAAAGCATCTGAGATGGTAAGCGAAACTACGGACATAGTAGATTTGATAATTAACAATGCTGGGATAATATCTAAAACCTACAATAAGAAGATAAGTATGGGACTAGATTATTCGGAAATGGAAAGAGTTTTTAATGTAAATACACTGGGACCTTTAAGAGTAGTGGAGGCGTTTTTGCCTCTTACAGATAAAAGTGCTATGAAAAGATTATGTTTTGTGTCCTCAGAGTCAGGAAGTATTAATAACAGCAATCGTCAGGATAACTATGGCTACTGCATGTCAAAGGCAGCACTAAATATGAATGTTATGATGATGTTTAACAGATTAAGACCAGAGGGGTATACCTTTAGATTGTACCACCCAGGTTGGGTTAGAGGCTATATGTTTGGTAAAAAGTCAGAAGAAGGTAATCTAGAACCTAGTGAAGCAGCTATACCTGCAATAACATATTTCTTAAGAGATCGGTGCAGGGACCCTCATGATAGTAAACGTACTGATGAGGATAGATTAGTGCTACGGGATTGGCTAGGTAGAGAGTTGTCTTGGTAGAAAAATAAGATAAGGCAAGATTAGATCTTGCCTTATTTTATTGAGATCCAAACATGGAATTCATCATACATATAGCATTTTTGGCTTTTGTTGAATATAATAATTAGTGGTAATATAATTAACTATAAAAAGAGGGGATACTCATGGATAAGGAATTGAATCTATCCTATAATAATGTATATGATATAAATGTTATATCCAATTTTTTAGCTAGGAGAGATTTAACTTTCTTAAGCAAAAAAGAACTTATTGAAAAGTACGAGATAAATAAAGCAGATCTCATAATAGTACTTGGTAGCAGCATTTTAGAAACCTTAGAGATAGGTGGTACTGCCTTTAAAAATGACCTCGCTACAGAAATTATGATTGTAGGCGGGATAGGTCATTCTACAGAACTTTTAAGGAAGAAAATTGCGGAACATCCTATTTATTGGGATATTAATATAAAGGATAGAACTGAGGCAGATATACTCAAAGACATATTGATAAAGCATTTTGCCCTGAGAGAAGAGGACATATTGATAGAGAACACCTCAACAAATTGCGGATCAAATGCAATAGAAGCATTAAAGCTTCTGAAAACTAAGGGGAGTTCTCCTAGATCCATTATTTTGATTCAAGATCCTACTATGCAGCTTAGAACCTACGCATCTTTTCTTAAGGCATGGGAAGCAGAAAAATCTACTTTGTTTATTAATTTTTCGCCAATATTACCGGAAATAGAACTTATTCATGGAAGGTTAATTCACAATTTGTCCTGGACGCTTCAAAGATTTCTATCTCTAATCATGGGAGAAATTCCTAGACTAAGAGATGATGATAAAGGCTATGGGCCAAAAGGGAAAAGTTATATTGTACACGTGGATATACCTATAGAAGTAGAATTGGCCTACGGGAGATTAAATTCCTATTTAAATGAATTTATTAGATAATTGAAGTGAGAGAGAGGCAACGGAATGGATAATGATAATGAGTCTATATATGAAGTAGAAACAAGGGTTTTTTTCGAAAGTAAAGAGGAAGCCTATTCGGTAGTGCCATTTTTAAAGAAGTGTCTGACAACTGAAATAAAATGGGAAACTACGATGTATGGTTTAGATATATTTTATTTAGGGAGCCTTCTAAGAGTATCTGATTCAATTATCGGTAAAATAAAAAGGATATATCTAGGATACAAAGAAGTAGATATTGGGAAAATATACAATGTTAGAAAAGAGATAGATGAGGAGATAACAGA
Source organism: Clostridiaceae bacterium (assembly GCA_036507955.1). GTDB lineage: Bacteria > Bacillota > Clostridia > Clostridiales > Clostridiaceae > DATCIH01. The sequence continues at coordinate 4,960 of DATCIH010000059.1, forward strand.
AGGAATAGCAAATAGTAGAATATTAGAGATATTATGTGGAAAAAAAGAAGGAATAAATCCTGCTTTAATAAAAGCAGCTCTTGAGGAGTTTGGACATAAAAAATTTATGTCTTTTTCTGGAACAAACTTAGTTGGTAATAATTCTGAGCTAGATATAGCCTTAAAGTTAATGTCTTGTCCAACATTAAGATATCCACTCATTCTTGAGATAGAGAAAACAGCCTCATGTATCGAGGAGGCTATTCAAAAGGAAGTAGAGCTTAGTAAACTTATTACATCCCTTTCACTTGAAACCAGGGTTTTAATTAAAGAACCACCTACACTTTTGTTTGACACATTATATGAAGATTAGTAAAAGTCTGTATTTATATAAAAAGTAATATGATATAATATATGTAAGTTATTATTTGTTTAATATAAGGAGAAAAAATAATTGATAAAAAAGATTAGTATATTTTTATTAATTGCTATAGCTTTATCTGGATGTTCATCTGCTTCAAAGGGCTCCATTGTATCAAAAGGGGTTGTAAAAAGAAATATCTTAAGTAAGCCTATATATAGGCCAAGCTCTATACTTGAAGATAGAGGTAGCAATAATTTGCTAAATGTTTCAAGTAAGGAAGTATCACCTGAGGAGGAAATAAAATCTAAGGAACATAGTCCTATCCTTACAGTTGATCCCTTGAGTATTTCTTCCACTAGAAAAGGTTGGTCTTGGCTTTATTCACCAAAGAGCGAAGCCGCTCTTTTAAGCAAGTATCAAGGTTTCGCTTTTGGAGATATATCTAAAAAAGATATTTATCTAACCTTTGATGAAGGTTATGAGAATGGTTATACTCCGAGTATTTTAGATACTTTAAAAGCAAATGGTGTTAAGGCTGCTTTTTTTGTAACCACTCCCTTTGCCACAGATTCCTTTAATGGATTGAAAAACAGTGAATTGATAAAAAGGATGATTGGGGAGGGACATATTGTGTCAAACCATTCCGTGAGCCATAAATCTATGTCCAGTTTTCTTAAAGAAAATGACTTTGATTATGAGCTAAATGAAAATCAAAGGATAGTGAATCAGATACCAGGAGTTAAAATGTCTAAATTTTTCAGACCACCCATGGGAGATTTCAGTGAATTATCCTTATACTATACTCAAAGACTTGGGTATAAATCAATTTTCTTTGCTTTGGCTTATTTGGATTACGATATAAATAATCAGCCAAATCCTGAGGTGGCAAAAGCTAATCTACTTAAAAATTCTAGGCCAGGAATGATTTGTCTACTTCATGCGGTTTCTAAGACAAATGCTGAAATACTAGATAGCCTTATTAAGGCTTGGAAAGCTGAAGGATATGAATTTAAGAGCTTGGATGAATTGCCTTAAATTGTATTTGAAAGGATGATAAAAATTATGAAATTTGAAGAAATAAGCAAAATAAATTTGAAAGCTTTAAAAGACAATTCTTATCCTGGGAGGGGTATAATACTGGGGTTGACTCCAGATGGAGAAAACTATGTTCAGATTTATTGGATTATGGGGCGAAGTGAAAATAGCAGAAACAGAGTGTTTTTAGAGGATGAGGGATATGTTCGAAACAGAGCTTATGATGAAAGTAAAGTAATAGATCCTTCCCTGATTATATATTATCCAGTTAAATATTTGGATAATTATCATATTGTGACTAATGGAGATCAAACAGATACAATATACGATTATTTAAAGGAAGGTAATAGCTTTGAGGAAGCAATAGAGACAAGAACTTTTGAGCCAGATGGTCCTAACTTTACTCCTAGAATTTCAGGGATTGTAGAATTAGATAAGAAAATAGCCTATAAATTAGCTATCAATAAAAGCATAAACAATGACGGAAATTATAAAGAGGTTAATTTCTTTAATTATGAAAAGGGAGTACCTGGTTATGGACATTTCCTATCCACGTATATGGGAGATGGTAATCCACTTCCCTCATTTGAAGGAGAGCCAAAACTTGTAAATATTTATAATACCATTGAAGAAAACTTGAAATTTTATTGGGGAAGCCTAAATGAGGATAATAGAATTTCAATACTCGTAAAATACATAAATATGCAAAATAAAAAGACTGAGTTAAAAATTATAAATAAATATGAAGCATGATAAAAATTAATTTTACAGGAGCAGGATGGTTGTGAAAAATAAAATAGGGTTTTCCATAGGATCATTACTTAGTGTCTTCACCTTCGCTATGGGTATAACTATTGTATCTACCCTTCTTATACCAATATGTAAGAATTTTAATTATTCTATAGACAAGGCAGGGATTTTATTTACTGCAAATTTTTTTGGGTTCATTATATTCAATGTGATTTTTTCTATCTATTCATCAAAACTTAATAAAAAGGGTATACTTATAGTCTGTACCTTGCTTTATTCTATATTTACTTTATTATTTACAACAGCCCCCTCCTTTAATATCCTGCTCATATATATGATTATGATGGGTGGAGTAGGGGGAGTAATGGAGACCTTAGGGAGCACCTTAGTTGTGGAGATAAACCAGGAAAGGGAAGGCTTTTTCTTAAATTTTACTCAAATATTTTTTGGAATAGGAGCATTAATTGGACCTGTAACCGCTGGATATCTGGAGGGGCAAGGCTATAACTGGAGGATAATGTTTATAGTTACAGCAGTATTTGGAGTTATCAGCTGTATATTATTGGGTTTATTTAAGATGGAGGGCTTAAAGAAACAGGAAGAGGTAAAGGCTAAGGATCTGAGAAAGGTATTTAAAATTAGAGAGTTTAATATTATGATAGTAGCTATTGTTTTATACAGCGGGGCAGAAGTCGGAGTTTGGGGATGGATATCAACCCTGCTTAAACAACAATTTCATGCCACACCTTTTAAATCTGGACTCTCAGTAGCCATATTCTGGGGATTTATGATAATAGGTAGAATATTTACGGCTAAGCTTACAGACAAACTTGACATGCGAAAGGTGATACTATTACTTAGTATAGCAGGAACATTCTTTACATTTTTATTAGCTCTCTCAAAAACAGAAATGAGTGTTTGGATATTATTGGCTTTAGTTGGGTTATCTTATTCAGGAATATGGCCAACCATTGTTGCATATGGGGGAAAAACAGCGGGTAGATTTTCTTCATCTGCTTATTTCTTATTAATTGCTGCAGGGGGCTTAGGGGGCATGGTATTTCCATATACCCTTGGGATCTTAGGTAAGGCTGCGTCAATATCTATCACTATCGGAATCATTGCTTTTCTAATGCTAATAATAGTAGGTTTATCAGCATTCTCAATAAAGGATAATATAAATAGGAAAAAGGGAGTGATATAATTTGAGATATCAACTTAAACAGTGTCAAAAGGGAAAAATGCTCTGTGCAAAGTCTGTAGGTATGACAAACGCGACAATTTGCACAGAGTTAATAGGTAAAGTCGCTTAAAATAAATAAAGGTCATATATATACAGGCTTTGTCTCTTAAATTTTGATTATAAATTTAAGGAGCTGAGCTACGTGAAATATATAAAAGTTGAATTAATTTTACCGGAAAATTTAGTCAGAGAAATTCAGAAATACATTCAAGGTGAATACATATATATTCCATCTCAAATAGATAACAGAAAAAAGTGGGTGGAAGCCTCTGGAATTCGAACTTCAATAAAAAGTAGAAATGAAGATATACGCTGTAAGTATATAAGCGGATATAATATTGAAAGTCTAGCCAAAGAATTCTTTCTTTCTGTAGATAGTATAAGGAAAATTATATATGCAAAAAATAAATAATAATACAGCTACTATTCTTGCAAGAGCAATGAGTGGTAGTTTTTTTATGTAGAGAATTATATAGAAATGTTTTTTATCTATAATTTCTCTTGTTTTAAAATTATAATTAGGTAGTATGAGATCATACAAATGAGAACAGGAGGTAGGCTTATGATTAAGTCTAGAAAATATATAAAAGAGGACGCTATTAAGGTGTGTGAATTTTTAGGCAAGCTATATCAATTGAACAATAAAAGTCAGCATAGCTGGTTACCCTTTAGATGGGATTACATGGTATATTTACTAACACCAGCTTTTACACTTGGTGGCTATAAAAAACTGGAAGATACTACTTTCCTTTGGGAAACAGAAGAGGGCGAAATTATAGGTATGATAAATTCAGAAGAGCCTAAACAAGCTCATATACAAATACACCCTAATTTTCGTTATATTGAGGAAGAAATGATAAGCTGGGCAGAAAATAATATAGCCCTTTTGGACAATGATAAAAATATCAAAAGTATAATTATTTGGGCAACGGATGATGATTACTATAGGCATAAACTATTAGAAAAATGCGTTTATAAAAGGAGTGTAGAATACTATGAGTATCAATTATGTCAAAATCTAAATAATAAAGTAATACCTGAACCAAAACTACCGGAGGGGTATTCAATTCATTCGCTTGAAGAAGGTATAGATATATTAAAAAGGTGTGAGCTTGAGGGCAAAGTATTTACTAGATATAGTTTACCTGAAGAGATATACCTTAACCTAAAAAAATCCTCGCTTTATAGATTTAATTTAGACTTAGTTACAATGCTTGGAGATGGCACGATTACATCCTTTTGTACAATATGGTATGACGAGATGAATCATATCGCTAAATTCGAACCTGTTGGCACTCACCCAGACCATAGAAAAAAGGGGTTAGGAAGCGCTATGCTTTTGGATGGACTGAAGCGGCTAAAAAATTTGGGAGTGGAAACTGCATATGTAGATGCAGGGAGTGAAGATAACCTGAATTTTTATAGATCTGCTGGGTTTAATCCAATTAATATTAATAGGCCCTGGTATAAAGAATTTTAGCCTATATTTTAAAAACGTAGAGATTTTCCCAACGGGTTAGTTTGGAGGTGCAAAAGTTAAATTTAGTGCCATACTTGCAACTAAATTGTCACAAAAAAATAGACATATAAATATCAAAATCTCAATTGTATTTTATTCCGACCTTGAAAGGAGAAATTGTGATGAGTAAGCATAAAATTTTTTTATTAGTGATAATTATTCCCTTAACAATTATTCTAATTAGTATTATAACCTATTTTGCAGTTGGAGTAGCTGATAGTACAGTAGCTCAGTATGTTAAAAGCGTAATGGTAAGTAATGAAACTATAAAAATATCTGGAACAACTGTCAACAGTGGTGAAGCATTTACTGGCTATAGTTATACGATTAATAAGGATACTATATATTTGAAATTAAGGTATAGTATAGTAAATCCAATACATAAGAGTGGAGATTTTAATATACTTATAAACAATAATTTTGGAAATATAAAATATATATACATGCAGGGTAAGAAAACTGGAGATAGAAAATTAATTTGGACTAAATAAGTTGATTGTAATGTTCTTTTAGTTACGGCACAAAGATATTTAGTATATCATGGTCCCTACCCCTTCATTTGAGAAAACCTCAAGTAAGATTGAATGGGGAACCCGTCCATCTATTATATGAGTTCGAACAACACCATTTTTCACAGCATCTACGCAACATTCCATCTTAGGTATCATGCCACCGCTGATTATATTTTCATCAATGAGCCTTTGAACATCCTGTAGCTTTATTTCAGATATTAGACTGGTTGGATCCTTAGGATCCATCATAAGCCCCGGTACATCTGTAAGTAAAATAAGCTTTTCTGCTTTTAGCTTAGCACTTATTTTCGCTGCAACAGAATCAGCATTTATATTATAAACCTTGCCATCCTCCTGCCCTAGTGCTACTGAGGAGATAACAGGTATATAACCTCCATTAAGACAATGTTCAATAATAGCTTCGTTAACCTCAGTAATATCACCTACATAGCCTAAATCACCATGGTCAGATTGAGCTTTTTTACATTTTAACAAATTTGCATCTATACCACAAAGGCCTATAGCTTTTCCATTATTTTTATCAATAAGTGCCACAAGATCCTTATTCACCTTACCTGCTAGGACCATTTGAACAACATCCACGGTTTCCTCATCTGTAACTCTTAAACCCTTAATAAATTCACTCTTTTTCCCTATCTTAGTTAGAAAACTATTAATTTCAGGGCCACCACCATGAACCACAATAACTCTTATACCTACACAGTTTAAAAGAACTATATCTGTGATCACTGCATTTTTAAGCTCCTCGTTTATCATAGCATTTCCACCATATTTTATTACAATGGTTTTCCCATTGAATTTTTGAATATATGGTAGTGCTTGACTAAGTAAATTTGCCTTTAAAAAATTATTATGACTATCTCTGTTAAACATATAGCGCCTCCTAACGTATGTATATTTGTAAGCAATATTATAATAATACAATGTATCTAATAAATATACAATAAAAATTAATAAATATGCATTTATTTTTTAGGACTTTTATCGTAATAAGACGAATAGGCCCTCATTATACATCCGAGAAAAAGTAAATTTATTCTAGGGACACACCTCTCAGAGCGAAAAAGAAATCTCTATCGTTTTAATTTATTTCTATTAAAAGATTTAATTTTCGACTAAAAATAAGAGGTGTGTCCCTATTCAAATTAGATCGGGTAGCATATACCTTATCTTACGATTTTAAACACGCAGTTTAAAATATAATTGAATATAAATAACCTTATCTTACGATTTTAAACACGCAATAAGTAGTGGGCATCATCCCAATATCGAAAACTGTATTTCCGTTTACTTCTATACCTGCTAATTCTTCATCAGATCTAATATCTTTAAGCTTTACAGCTCCCTTTATTGATACTTTAGCGGTACTGTTATAACCTAAGAAGGATTCCAGAACAAAGGTATCATTATCATAGGTGAATAAACCTACCTGGCTTTCTGATTCAAGCTTAACTTCATCCCATAAGATTCCTCTAATTTGGCTTAGAACTTCTTCAGGATAATTATATATTTGAGCAAAATCTTCAGGAATAGTGAGGATAAATAGTGAACCGTCCCCATAAGAGGACTTAACAACTATGGGAAAGTTATTATCCTTTGTGAAGGCAACAATAACTGGCCAGCTGTCATTGGTTTTATAATCAACTTGAGGAATAAGTATTTCTTTCTTTGAGTAAATGTAGGATTTGAAGGCGCAACCAAGGGTTTGGTAGCCAAACTTTTCAACAGAAACCTTTCTATCGGAGACAGAAACTTGAGCTAAATCTTCAATTCCAGTTCCTTGAAGTGCCTTTAAAAGACCGGTGGTAATAACCACATTTTTTCCTTTTAAAAGCCTTGCTTTGATTCGGTCTATTATCTTTGGATCTTTTGCTGCATCTGCAGTAAGTAACATTGCTTTTGCATCCTCTTCAAATCTAGGAGTAGGCTCAAGTGGAAGACCTATCATTCCAAGATAATCAAATAAATGATCTTCACCTGAGGAATTGAAGGGCTTATAGCAGCTTATTCCAACTGGGGTACCAAGCTCACCTAGATAGTTATCAAGTTTTCTTATTTCGCACCCTAAAGCAGCTAAGAAGATTTCCCCTCTAACTAGCATACTAAAAGAAAACAAGGTCATTTCCTTAGCTTTAGACAAAAGAGTGAGATATCCTTGCTCTACATAGGAACCAATATTATAGATGCAATCAATTGCATCAAACCAGCCGCCACCATTTTTACCTGGTTTTACATTTTCAAGATATCTCATAATAAAATAACTAAGATACTTTGGAAGATGCTGCTGAGTATTTTCTGGGTCTCTAGTTTCACACCCAGCATATATCATATCAAATATATCAGGTTGGGCTTCAAGATTATAACCAGAATATTGATAGTGCTCATACCAGTTTGGATACTTAATGATCATTCTAGAATTTGGATTAACTCTTTTAGCAGTAGCCATAACGATGTTTTTTGATACATCGGACATAAGCTGATTTCTGTACTCATCCCAGGTTTTTTCACCTTTTGCCTTTACACAATCTTTGCACTTGCAATTGGTAAAATAGAAATCATCAAATATGGATTCGTCAAAGTTTTTTGCGTTAAAAGTAACGATGTCTCTAAGCTTATTTCTGTCTTCATCCTTTGAGTAGCAAAAAGATACAAACTCTCCTTTGCCCTTACCAGAAATGGTAGTAATACCTCCAGAAACCTTTATATTCTTCTTCTGAAAAAAGTCCTTCACCATATTAAGCTTTTCTTCCTCAACCCACTTATCAGCACGAAAAGTGTCAATATATACTTTACTTATATCAACATATTTTTCATAAATAGCAAATTGGTTTTCCAAATATACCTTGTCTTTGATACTTTCTAAGCAACCCTATAGTCATATAGACCGCAAGTTTGAATTTTTTATATGCCATGATTTCATCCCCTGTGCTTTAGATATTTTTCCCATTATATCACTAAAAAATTTGATTTCATCAATGTTTAAATTAATATTTGTAATATTTCAAGATTTCTTGGTAATATTAATAAAATAGCAATTAGTGACTATGATGTAGCAAGAAACGTCGAGATATATTATGTTTAATTGATTATAATCTTAGTAAAGGGCTTATGTTAAACTACTTCAACAAACCAAATAAGCGCTATTTTACCAAATTGTGTTTATTTGGGAATGCTGATAGTATAATAAGAAGTAGGAAGGTGCAATTTTTACTATTAGCAATTATCTGCAATTAAAATATTAGAAAACCAGGAGGGGAAATTACAAATGTTACAAAATTCAAGTGAAGAAATAGTTTCAAATGTTAAGACTTGTTCAAAACCATCTGAATTAAAAATTACAGACATGAGATTTGTAGATATAGTGGGAGCACCAATGCATTGCATACTTCTTAAATTATATACAAATCAAGGGCTTGTAGGTTATGGTGAAGTCAGAGATAGTGCAAGCAGAAATTATGCATTAGCTTTAAAGCATCTTATCATAGGGGAGAATCCTTGCAATATTGACAAGATATTCCGCAGAATAAAACAGTTTGGTAACCATTCAAGGCAAGGTGGAGGAGTATGCGGTATAGAACTAGCATTATGGGATTTAGCTGGAAAAGCATATGGAGTTCCAGTTTATCAGATGCTTGGTGGAAAGTTCAGAGATACAGTTCGTATGTATTGTGATACCGATGTATCTGGAAAACATACAGGGTATGAAATGGGAAAAGCATTAAAGTTAAGAATGGAAAAGGGCTTTACTGTTTTAAAGATGGATCTTGGAATAGGACAATTATTTGGTGAAGCAGGAACTTTAAGTGCTCCCTTAGGATATATGGATGAATATAAGAGAGCTCATGAAAATCTAAAGGCTGCAACAGCAAATAAGGATAAAGACATTTTAGCTTACTATAATGCAAAGAATAGAGAATATGACATTAATAATATTGCTCATCCTTTTACCGGTATTCACTTGACAGAAAAAGGTCTTGACAGATTAGAGGAATACTTAGCACAGGTAAGAGAAACAATTGGCTATGAAGTGCCATTAGCGGTGGATCATTTAGGACATATTTGTGTTGAGGATTGTATAAAGCTTGCAAAAAGAGTAGAAAAGTATAATCTAGCATGGGCTGAAGACATGATTCCATGGCATTTAACTGATCAATATGTAAGACTAAGGAATTCAACTACAACTCCAATATGTACTGGAGAGGATATATATTTAAAGGAAGGCTTTAAACCATTACTAGAAAGAGGTGGAGTTTCAGTAATACATCCAGATTTATTGACCTCTGGTGGGATACTTGAAAATAAGAAGATTGGTGATATGGCGCAGGATTATGGAGTGCTTATGGCAGTTCATATGGCAGAAAGTCCAATAACTTGTATGGCTGCAGTTCATTCAATAGCTGCAACAGAAAACTTCTTAGCCCTTGAACTTCACTCAGTTGATGTACCATGGTGGGAAGATTTAGTATTTGGATTACCAAAGCCATTGGTAAAAAATGGATTTATAACTGTTCCAGATAAACCAGGTCTTGGTATAGAAGAATTAAATGATGAACTTATATCTGAGCATTTACATCCAGGAATGCCAGAAATGTGGGAATCAACAGATAAGTATGATTTTGATTATTCAGCAGACAGACTTTGGAGTTAGAAGGTGGAGTATATGCTTAAAGGTGGGCAAGCACTCATTACGGATGCTTCTAATAAGGCAGCAGAGGTTTTAGCAAAAAGATTAGAGGCTGAAGGAGTTACGGTAGTAAGAAATTATCCGGAAGGATTTATTAAAGAAGAAGATAAAAATAATAAGTTATGTGTTTCCTATGATACCTGTTCATTAGTTCAGGTGGAAAAGCTTCTAGCTGATATAATTAATAAGATAGGAAAAATAAATTATCTTATTCACACAGACAATGTTATATTTAGGGGCAAGGTAGAGGACATCACTGAGGAAGACTTTAAAAGGATCTACAACAGAAATGCTAAAAGTGCTTTTTTAACATCTAAGGTTATAGGAGATTATATAGCAAATAATGGGGGCGGCTCCATATTGTTTTTATCTAGTGTTCATGATGAGAAACCTACTGGCTGCGCTTTTGTATACAGCTTAGGTCGGGGAGCTGTAAAAATGCTTTCGAAGGAACTAGGTTTGTTTTATGGAAGACGCGGGGTAAGAGTTAATCTTATCGAAATGGATATAATAAAAGAGAATGAAGAAATTCTAGACAGCGATATATCTCCATTTAATTATGATGCTATTACTAAAATCCCTATGCGTAGATATGCTCAGGCAGAAGACTTTGCCAGCACCGCAGTTTTCCTTCTATCCGATGAAGCTAGATTTATCAACGGAATAGAGATCAGAGTTGATGGTGGACATATACTTTACTATGGCGATAGATAGGAGGAACAGGCAATGGATTTAAATTTGAAGGGAAGATGTGCTGTTGTAACTGGCGGTGGCAAGGGCATTGGAGCCGGTATAAGCAAAGCCTTAGCTGCTGAAGGCGTAAGGGTACTTATTAATTGTAATTCCAATCCTACCATGGCAGAAGCCACAGCTAAGGAAATTATTGAAAGTGGTGGAGAAGCGGTTGTATATCCAACTGATGTATCAGATAGAGCTCAAGTTGATGCTATGATGAAAAAAGCTAATGAGCTATTTGGCACCATTGACATACTTGTAAATAATGCAGCTTGGCAACCCAATTTGGATATAGATGAATATAAAGAAGAGACCTTTGACGAAATAATGAACATAAATTTAGGTGGATATTTCCGATGTATCCAGGCGGTACTCCCTTATATGAAGGATAGCAAATGTGGAAGAATAATAAATATTTCCTCGGTTCATGGAAAGAGACCAGGTGACTTTGACCCTGGATACTCTATGGCTAAGGGAGCTATTAAGATGTTAACTAGAGAGGCAGCACTTGAGTATGCAGCATATGGAATAACAGTTAATCAAATATTGCCAGGGGCAGTAATGGTAGAATTTAAGTCAGGTGTTTCAGGCCCATTTAAGATGAGAAGACTTAAACGAGAAAGACAGTTTAAATTTTTTCCGCTTAATCATGTTGGGGTACCAGAAGATATAGCCAATACAGTATTGTTTATAGCTTCCGAAAGAAGTCTTTATATGTCGGGTACTAGTATGAGACTAGATGGGGGCTCCATGCTCTTATAAAATATAAAATATTAAGGAGTGAATAAAAATGAAATTTGATAATTATGAAGATATAGTTCAAATCACACCACTTTGGAAGGGTGAAAGATTTGAAGATGGAAGACCAAAGGTTCCAGAAGATGTACTAAAACGTATGAGAAAGATAACGCTTGAAGAAGCTTGGGGACCATTATGGAATAAAGGCTACAAAAATCAGTTTGAAGGTGATTTCAAGGTTTCTCATTCAAATAAAGTTCTTGTAGGAAGAGCGGTTACTGGAGTTATGGTTCCTTTAAGACCTGATCTTAATGAAGCCTTAATGAGATACGGTCAGGATAAGGAAGGAAGACATGGCTTTTTCAATCAATGGATAATAGACACTCTTGGAGAGGATGATGTTGTAGTAATAGATTTGTTTGATAAGATTTTCCAAGGTACTTTTGTAGGTGGTAATCTTTCAACAGCAATTGGTTCTAGAACAAAAAGGGGCGGCTCTATAATATGGGGTGGAGTAAGAGATCTTGAGCAGATAGTTCAAATCCCGAACATTCAAACCTACTTTAGAGGAAATGACCCAACTGGTATAGCAGATGTAACTTTAGTTGGTTTTAATGGGCCATGTCGAGTTGGCAGAGCTATATGTTTACCTGGAGACGTTGTGCTAGGAACAATGTCAGGAGTACTATTTATACCACCTCACTTAGCTGAGGAATGTGTTGTTGGAGCTGAAAAATCCCATGTTAGAGATATTTTTGGGTTCATAAGACTTGACGAAAAAACATATACAACAGCTCAGATAGATGCACCATGGACGATCAATATGTGGAATGACTTTTTAAACTGGTTCAACACCTCCGGAGAAGCAGTTGAGTATCGTCATCTTACTTGGACTGAGGAACTTGAGGATGCTAAAAGCAAAGAAGGTAAAGTTCCTGAAAGCCAAATCCGTCTATAGTTCAAATATAATATTAGCGCAAGCTTTAGATGTTACTTTAACTAGCTGATAAAAATTAAATCTGTAATTTCCAAGTGTAGCCCTTCGCTATATAAAACCTTTTTAAGGTAATATATGCGAGGGGGTATACTTTTTTTGCTATAATAGTTTATAATTATGTATAGCGATTATATTCTAGGAGGCTTATTATGACACAAAGTTTAATGGTAAGTTTAATCCCAAGCTCCATAGGTTTGGGATATTTTGTTTATGGCAAAAAAACATCAGATATATTATATATGTTTTTTGGAATAATACTTATGATATACCCTTATTTAGTTACAAATTTAATACTCACTCTAATATTGGGCATACTATTTTGCATATTGCCTTATTACATAAAAAAATTTTTTAATATATAGGAGTATTTATGATTAAGGATGGATTTCTTAATAGTCTTAAATTTAGGACAGAATTAGCTTTAGAAAGCATAGAGTATCATATAGATTCTATATATTGGTGTGATGAAAATTTTAATATTTTTTATACGAATTCTACAGGCATAAAGGAATTTGGGTACAATTTAGTGGAGTTAGGTGAAGTCAGCTTAGGGTCTATCATGCCGGAGATTAGCTACCAAGGAAAGTCCTTAGACGAGCTACATAATTTATGCGTAGAAACAATTCTGATAGACAAAACAGGAGACAATATACCAGTTGAACTTAGATTCTCAAAAGTATCGCTTAAGAAAACTTATATGGCAATTACAATTAGAAAGCTTTCTAAAAAGTATTTAGCATATAATACTACTCTTAAGCAAGAACTTTATCTTAGAGAAAATGAGCTGAAGGAAAGTTTGAACTTACTATCGATCCTTTATGAGATAGTTTACAAAACTACTCAGAAGCTTGATATGAATAGCCTTATAAAGGAAACCATAAATTTACTTAGGAAGAATTTTAATTCTGACGGTATAGGCTTTTTTATTGTAGACAATCAAGATGTAATGTTATATTATTCTGTGGGTTTAGCAGAAAACATTAAAAAGGCTCTTAAAAAAAGGAGAATTGGCGAGGGAGCAGAAGGTATTGCAGCTCTTTTAGGTGAGCCACTTGTTATTAAATACGCTAATTTAACAGAAAGTCCTGCTAAGGATATATGCTTAAGAGAAGGGCTTACGGATGTTGCCTCATATCCTTTAATTGTTGGCAATACAGTTATTGGCGCTATAAGTATATATAATAAAAATAATAGAGAAATAGATGATAAGGAAAGAAGGCTTCTCATTGCTGTATGTAGTCAGATAGGGACAGCGCTGCAAAACGCTCAGCTTTTTGCTTCCTTAAGAAGTGAGCTTAGGGAAAGAAAGCGCACAGAAAGAGAGCTTAAACAAGCAAAGGAAGAAGCCGAAAGTGCAAACGCTGCTAAAAGTGAATTCTTAGCAAATATGAGCCATGAAATAAGGACTCCATTAAATGCAGTTATAGGGTTTAGTGAACTACTTTCATCCATTCTAAAGGATAAGAAGCATAAAAGCTATATTGAAGCTATAAATTTAGCGGGTAAAAGCTTGCTTACATTAATTAATGATATACTGGATCTATCAAAAATTGAAGCTGGTATGATGGAAATACAACTATCCTCAGTAAATATTAAAAGGTTATTCATAGAGATATTTCAAATATTTAAACAGAAGATGGAGGAAAAAAATCTAAGGATGACTATTAAGGTAGAAGAAGATATGCCTGCTGCATTAATATTAGATGAGACAAGGCTAAGACAGGTACTCCTTAATTTAGTTGGTAATGCTATAAAATTTACAGATAAGGGAACTATTAAGCTTAATGCAATAAAAGTTTATGTAGATAAAGATAGCCTTAATCTAGCTATATCCGTGGAAGATTCAGGTATAGGTATCTCTAGCAATGAGTTTAACAATATATTTGAGCCCTTCAAACAACAATCAGGTCAAAGTAGCAGAAAATATGGAGGTACTGGACTGGGTCTATCTATAAGTAAAAAGCTTGTAGAAATGATGAATGGCAGTTTGGCTTTAGAAAGCAAAATAGGAGAAGGTAGTATTTTCACAATAAATCTAAGGGATATTTCTCTAGCAAAAATGGATATGCTAAAAAGTAAAGTAAGAGCTATAGATTTTAACAAAATTCGGTTTGAACCATCAAAAGTTCTTATAGTAGATGACATAGAATCTAATAGAATATTATTAAAAGAAATGCTTACACCTGCTAATTTAAAAGTTCTAATAGCTGAAAATGGTGAAGAAGCAATAAAAATTGCAAAAGAGGAACTGCCGGATTTAATTTTAATGGATATTAGAATGCCTTTATTAGATGGCATAGAGGCATCAAGGATATTGAAAGGGGAAGAGGCAACTAAGGATATACCAATAATTGCTCTTACAGCTTCAGCCCCAAATCTTAATAGAAATGAAATAATAGGTAAAGATTTTGATGGCTTTATATCTAAGCCAATAATTGGCTCTAATTTAGTAAAAGAGTTATCAAAATTTATAAAACTAATCAAGTATGATATGGAAGTTGCTGTTAAAGAAAAAGAAGTTATACTTTTAGATTATGAAGAAGAATATACTAAGGATATAATAATCTATGTAAAAGAAGAAATCTGGCCTCTTGTAGAAAGATTAAATAAAATTGTTAAAATGGCAGATATAAATAAACTTGCAAATATGCTTATAAAACTTGGAGAAGAAAAGCATATAAAAGTCATATATAATTATGGAGATGATTTAGGTGCTTTTGCAGTCAGTTTCGATATAAGTGGTATTAAAAGATCAATAAAAGACATTAGTAGTTTTCTAACGAAAGAGTTTTTCCAGGAGGGTAAGCAATGAAAAATAAGAATTTTACCATATTGATAGTTGATGACAACCCACATAACTTACAGGTGCTAGCGGAAGTCGTCCAAAAGGATGAGCATGAGGTTATTATAGCTATGAACGGTAAAGAAGCATTAGAAGCGATATCCATGGAAAAACCTGATTTAATTTTATTAGATGTTATGATGCCAGGACTTGATGGTTATGAGGTATGCAAAAGAATCAAGGAAAAGGAAGATTTTGAAGAAGTACCTATAATATTTCTCACTGCAAAAACAGAAACTGAGGATATTGTAAAGGGATTTGAAAGTGGTGCAATAGATTATATAAAAAAGCCCTTTAATCCTATAGAACTTGGGGCTAGAATTAAAACTCATCTAGATCTTAAAAGCTCAAGGGATCAATTGAAAAAGGCTTATGAAATAATTAAATTGAAGAATGATGAGTTAAAGGAAGTTATGGAAAAACTTGAGGTAGCAGCTGTAACAGATCCACTTACAGGTCTTAATAATAGGCGGTTTATCATAGAAAAAATAGTTGAAGAGATAGTTAGATTTAAGAGGTTTAATCAAGTATTTTCCTTAATAATAACGGATGTAGATTTATTTAAAAATATTAATGATTCCCATGGACATGACTATGGAGATTATGTTTTAAATGGTATATCTTATATCATGAAGCACTCTTTAAGGGAAATAGACTATATATCTAGGTGGGGAGGAGAGGAGTTTTTAATACTTCTCCCAGAAACAGAAGTTGAAGGTGCTAAAATTATTGCAGAACGTATGAGAAAAAGAATATTTGAGAAAGAATTTGTTTTTAATAATATTAGTTCAAAGGTTACCATGACTTTTGGAGTTGCAAGCATAGATCAAAAAGGAGATATGTACGAAACAATAAAAAGATGTGATGAAGCTTTATATGAGGGAAAGGCTTCTGGGAGAAATATTGTGATTGTTGCAAATAAGGAATAAATATATATTATTTAATGGATAATATATATTATTTGTGTTATTATTATTATTTGTGGTATATATAAAAAAATAGCTGTTAATGATGGTAATTTTAGTAATATAATAACATAATCATATATTTGGGAGAAGGAATTTAAATGGAAAACAAGAAATTTGTAGATTTAGGCTTAAATGAAAATGTACTAAAAGCAATTGACGATATGGGCTTTGAGGAACCCTCAAATATCCAGGCAGAAATAATCCCTGTAATACTAGCAGGATTTGATTGTATTGGGCAGGCTCAAACCGGTACTGGTAAGACCTTAGCCTTTGGAGCTCCTATATTAAGCTCAATAGAAAGATCAGGAAAAATATCAGCTTTGATTTTGACCCCAACCAGGGAACTTGCTATACAAGTAAATGATGAGATTGTAAGGATAGGAAAATATACAGGTCTTAAGCTTTTACCAGTATATGGAGGACAGCCAATCGAGAGACAGATAAGTTCACTTAGAAAGGGAATCGATATAGTTGTTGGTACTCCAGGAAGAATTTTGGATTTAATAAGAAGGAAACTCATAGATTTTAGCGACATTAAATTCCTAGTTCTAGATGAAGCGGATGAAATGCTTGATATGGGTTTTATTGAGGATATTCAAACAATAATTGATAATTGCAATGAAGAAAGAAGGACTATGCTTTTTTCAGCAACTATGCCAGCGGAAATAAGAAGACTTTCCAAAAGATATATGAGGGAAGAAACTAAACATATTTCCATAGTCAAAAATTCTATGACAGTAGCATCTGTTGATCAATATTATTATGAAATTAAATTAAAGGATAGATTTGAGACTCTATGTAGGATTTTAGATGTGGACGAACCTGCTTCTGCTTTAATCTTTTGTAAGACTAAAAGAGAGGTAGATGAATTAGTAGCCTCCTTATCAACTAGAGGATATAATGTTGAAGGTATGCATGGAGACATGAATCAAAACCAAAGACTTAGTACCCTAAGAAAGTTTAAAGAAGGAAACCTTGAGTTCTTAGTAGCTACAGATGTTGCTGCCAGAGGACTAGATGTTGAAAACATATCCCATGTAATTAATTACGATCTTCCTCAGGATGTTGAATCCTATGTACATAGAATAGGAAGAACAGGAAGAGCTAATAAAGAAGGTATATCTTATACTTTGGTTACACCAAGGGAATATATGGCCTTAAAGTATATTGAAAAAGTAACAAATAGTAAAATTAAAAGAAAAGATGTACCAACAATCGATGATATTTTCCAAGCTAAATTTCAAAACATATTAAACAGAGTTAAAGATACTATTGAAAAGGAACAGTTTAAAAAGTTTGTACCTATGGCTGCGCAGTTAGACGAGGAGTTTAATTTGGTGGATGTAGCTGCTGCTCTTATAAAAATAGTGTATGACAAGGAAATAAGCTTCGAATATAAGGAAAATAGCATAGGAGTAGATACTAAATATATTCGATTATTTTTAACCGTTGGAAGAATAGATAAATTAAATCCTAAATCACTCCTTGAGTTCTTTAGTTTAAATGCTGGAGTAAACAAGGAAAGCATAGGAGATATAGACATATTAGAGAAATTTACCTTTATTGATGTTCTTGAGGAAGGCGCAAACACCATCCTCAAGAAGTGTACTGGAAAGAAGATAAACGGTAGAAAAGTAAATATAGAGATATCCAAAGGAAAAAAATAGATTAAAAAAAGTTCCTGTAGCGTTGGCTACAGGAACTTTTTTTTCTAATTTTTACAATTGCTCTGAGGAGACTTTGGATCAATCTTCATAAATTCTATTCTATTACCATCAGGATCCTTAGCCCAACACTGGTAATTAAAATCCTTTCCTTGGCTTGGTCTTACATCCAAGGTTATCCCTGAATTTTCAAGCCTATTAGCTATTTCATTAATATCGTCTACCTCAAGACACATATGATTTCCACCTATAGTCTGAAATGTTCTTTCTATTTTCTTGGTACCACCATAAAATAGCTCTAAAAACTGTCTATCTGCTATCTTAAGGTAAATAAGCCAAGGCTCATCCTTAGAGTTACTTAGTTCATAAAACTTCTTAAAACCTAAAATATCGCAATAGAAGTGAAGAGCTTTTTCCATGTTTTCTACCACAAAGGCTGTATGTGAAATACCTTTTATCATTTTGACCCTCCTAAACTTTTATTTAACCGATAAACTGAAGATGGGGTGACTCAGGCTTAAGTTCTACAAATTCAACTCCATTACCATCAGGATCAGTAGCCCAACAATTAATATTATGATCTAACCCTAAACCAGGCTGACTATCAAGCACAATCCCTTTTTCCTCAAGTTTCTTAGCTGTAGCATATATATCATCAACCTCAAAGCAGAAATGGTGATATCCTATAATATCTCCACCTACGCCACCTTCTTCAACACCTCCATAAAATAGCTCTATGAATTGATCACCACTTATTTGAAGGTAAACAATCCAGGGCATATCATTATCATCCTTGATTTCAAAAACTTTTTTAAGTCCTACTATCTCACAATAAAAATGTAGGGACTTTTCCATGTCACTTACTGTAAAAGCATTATGTGCGACACCTTTTATCATTAATACCACTCCCTTATTTCAATATTGATTTAAATTAATTTGATTGCTTTCCCTGTCTTAGACGACTCAATACAAGCAAAAGCAATTTTCATTGTTTCTAAACCTACCTCCCCCGAAATTGAGGGAGGTAGGTTTTTTTCTATACTGTCAATAAACATATCAATAATACCTGATTTTACTTGCACTTCGTTGGTTTGTATTTTACCAACATTGCAATAGTACCTTTCACCATCCTTTTTAACTATAACAATGTCATGGCTTGGATCATCATATATCTTCAAAGTTCCTTCTTTGCAATATATCTTAGTGTAATTTTCTTCATCTCCATAGCAAGTCCAACTAACTGTTAGAGTACCTAATATACCATTTACTGATTTAAGTAAGCATACTGCATTGTCATCTACTGAAATTGGATTGCCCATAGAGTCTTTTTTATCTAAGGTAGATAAAAAGGCACTTACTTCTCCTATTTTCTCACCAATTAGCCAGCGCATAAGCTCTATCTTATGCATACCAAGATCGCCTATTACTCCCATGGAGGCAACGTTTTTATCAAAGAACCAAGTATTAGCGGTTTTATCTATGCTCCAGTATTCTGGCCCTTTGTGACCAAAAGTAGTTTTGAAGCTTAATATTTTACCAAGCTTTCCACTTTCAATTATTTCTTTAGCCTTTAAGTGGGCTGGGGCTAATCTTTGATTATGTCCAATCATTAAAAACTTTTTTGCCTTCCTAGCTGCGTCAATCATTAAAATAGAATCTTCTATAGTGGTTGCCATAGGTTTCTCACATAAAACATGCTTACCAGCCTTTAGAGATGCTATTGTAATAGGTGCATGAAAGGCATTTGAAGAACATACACTTACTGCAGTTATCTCAGAATCAGAAAGCATAGCTTCATAAGATTCAAAAACCTTTCCACCATATTTATCTACCATAGCTTTTGCTCTTTCCACATCGATGTCAAAGAACCCAATAATTTTGCTATCAGGATTTGTTGCATATTCAGGAGCGTGCCTGAAGGTAGCTATTGAGCCACAACCTATAATTCCAACTCCAACCAAATGAATCATCCTCACCTTATATTTATTTTATTTCAAACAAGTGTATATAACACGTGTTCGTAACCTGTAAAAAAATACTATATATATCTACAGGAATCTCTTATGACAAAATCAATTTCTAATTCTTTTTCTATATTATCGGAAGTTGAGCCTTCTTCTATATACTTGACTACCTTGAAAGTCAATAACCTTAATATTTCTGCAAAATTAACTTTAAAAGTGGTAAGAGCAGGTTTAAAGTAGGAACTCAATATATGATCATCACTTCCAATTATAGATATATCCTTTGGAAGCTCTAAGCCCCGTTTTTGTATAGCTCGGATTGCACCAAAGGCTACTAAATCATTAGCAGCACAAACAGCTGTAGGGAGGCCATGATTAGAATCTAATATCTTTTCCATCAAGGAAAAACCACTATTTTCAGAAAAATCTCCATAGGTTATCCAAGCATCAGGTATGTCAAGATTGTTTTTTCTTATGCCCTCTAGGAAGCCTCTATATTTTTGAACTCCAGAATATTTTTTTAAACTTCCATTTATAATTGCTATTTTTCTATGGTTTAGGAGAACTAAATAGTCTATAGCACGAGTTGAGCTTTCTTCACATTTAAAGTTAACAACTATTCTATTAGGCTCTTGTCTTCCAGCTAAATTCTGATCCATAATACCAATGGCAAAGCCTTCTCTAATAAGCTCTTCAATTAAGGGCTCATCACTTTCTGAGCCAATAAATATACCCCCACCGATCCTTTTTTGATAAAAGGCTTCTTTAACGGTTTCAAAGGCTTCCGTATCCTTAGGGTTACGGATTATGTAAGTAAGAACATGATATCCAAGCATTGAAGCATTTTCAATTACCTTTCCTATCATGGTATCTGAATGAACATCGTCAGAAAAAAGAACTGGTGAAATCATAAAAAGTCCTAGAGTTTTAGTTTCTTTACCCTTTAAGGCTTGAGCAGAAAGATTAGGGTAATAATTATAGTCTTTTATTATTTTCATAACCTTTTCATAGGTTTCCTTTGAAACATCTGAATAGTTATTTATAACCTTACTTACTGTACTTCTAGATACTCCTGCAAGCTTTGCGATTTCCTGGCTTGTGATTTCATTAAATAGCTTACCCACTAAAAAAACTCCCTTACGAAAACGTGTTCACTACAATTATAAAATAATCAATTGAAAAAGTCAATGAGGGTTAGTGATACTTTTGTTACCAAATTGTCATAGAAATATAATAGATTTGTAATTATTTAATTTAGTATTTTAAGTATAATTATAGAGGATAAGGAAATATATAAGATAAAGGGGTTGAGTTAGGTGTTATATAAATTTAAATTCATTTCAATTGCATTTATATTGATTTTAACTATAGCAGTGTTTATAGTCTTAATAAATGTAATCCAAATATTTAATAAGGAAAGGGATCCAAAGATAATACTTAGTTCAGTCATTCAATTACAAATGAATAAAAGTTCCATTATAGAGGTAAATAATACTGAATACATAACAAAAAGTGATTCAAAATATCTTAAGGAATTCATGAAAAAAATGGATATAAATATGAGGAAAGGTTTGGTGCAGGATTTTCCTTTGTAGATAATAATAACAACCGGGTTATGCTAATATGCAGAAGTATATTTTTAAAAAGTTATTATATATGGGAAAGCTTAGATGGAAAAATTCCTGTTAACATTAAAAATAGTTCAGAGTGAAAGCAAGTTTTTAGAGGCTTGTTTTTTTATTGCAGTCTTTTAGCTACAAGTATATACTAAATTCATATATGATTTTATATTTTTATAGGTTAGCATTTTAATATTTGAACGAAAAGATATTTTGGTTTGATGAAAAGGATGGGTGATACTTTGACTAATATATGGGTTATCAGACATGGAGAAACTCTTTGGAATAGCCAAGGAAGGTTTCAAGGGAGAGAAGATATAGAGTTAAATGACCTTGGTAGGCTTCAAGCATTGGATTGTGGAACCTTTTTAAAGAAATATAGCTGGGATTGTATAGTATCAAGTAATTTAATAAGAGCTGTAGAAACTGCTGAAATTATAGCTAAGGAATTAAGTATATCAAAGATTTATAAGATGGAGGAATTTATTGAAAGAGATTTTGGTATTGCTTCAGGTATGACCTATGAAGAAAAAGCTATGAGATTCCCGGATGGAGCTATACCTGGTAAAGAAGCCAGTTTGCTTTTAAAGAAAAGAGTGATGGTGGGTATGGAAAAGCTTAATAAAAGCTTCCAAGGTAAAAGTGTTATTGTTATTACCCATGGAGGCGTTATTAATGCTATTATTGATGTTATTACAAGGGGACAGAGTGGGACAATTTCCACTAAGCTAAAAAATACCTGTATTAATATTATTGAAAATGATGAAGGTAACTGGTCTATTAAAACACATAATAGAACTTGGGATGAATTAGAATACGAGACAAGTAATTATATTAGCTAATTTCACAAAAGTAATAGAATTAAATTTGGAGGTTTAAATTATGCCAATTAGTTTTGACTCTAATACAAAGAGATTTCATATATCAACAGTTAATTCTAGCTATATAATAGAAATTTTTAAATCCGGATATTTAAGACATAATTATTATGGCAAACGAGTTAAAAGCACAGAACTTGCTTCTAACTATTTTCTAGAGGATAGGGCGTTTTCACCTAATCCGGACGTATTGGATAAAACCTTTTCTTTAGATACGTTACCACAGGAATACCCCTCTTATGGAAATTCAGATTATAGGGTTCCAGCCTTTCAGGTGCAGGCAGAGGATGGGGGGACTATAACAGATTTAAGGTACAAAGCCTATAGAATTTACAAGGGTAAGGAAAAGTTAGAAGGACTACCTTCTATATATGTGGAAAAAGATGAGGAAGCAGAAACCTTAGAGATTACATTATTTGATGAAGTTCTTAAACTTCAGGTAATCCTTACATATACAGTTATGGAGGGCTTTGATGTTATATTAAGATCTACTAGGTTTATAAATTCAGGCGAAAGCAAGCTAAAGCTTCTAAGAGCCCTAAGTATGAATGTAGATTTTGATGATGCTGACTTTGATCTAATACACCTATGGGGTGCATGGGCTAGGGAAAGACATATTGAAAGAAAACCATTATTTGCTGGTACTCAAATTATTGACAGTAAAAGAGGAGCAAGTAGTCACCAACATAATCCTTTTATGGCACTAGCAAGGAAAAATGCAGATGAGGATAATGGAGAAGTTTATGGCTTTAACATAGTCTATAGTGGCAATTTTATAATAGACGCAGAAGTAGACCAGTTTTTGAACACAAGGGTGAATTTAGGGATCAATCCTTTTGACTTTTCTTGGTTGCTTGAAAAAGGTGAAAGCTTTCAAACTCCTGAGGTAGTAATGGTATATACGGATAAGGGCTTGGGGGATATGTCAAGAACTTTTCATAGGCTATATAGGTCAAGACTCTGTAGAGGCAAATATAGAGATGAGGTAAGACCAATACTTATAAATAATTGGGAAGCTACCTATTTTGATTTTGACCCACAGAAAATCGAGAAGATAGCAATAACTGCTAAGGAAATGGGTATTGAACTATTTGTATTAGATGACGGTTGGTTTGGTAATAGAACTGATGATAAGACCTCGCTCGGGGACTGGTTTGTAGATAAAAACAGATTTCCAGGAGGAATTGAAGATTTCGCGGATAGAGTAAATAAGCAAGGAATGAAGTTTGGACTTTGGTTTGAGCCCGAAATGATTTCCAAAACTAGCAATTTGTATTCAGAGCATCCTGATTGGTGTTTACATGTACCAAATAGGGAAAATACAGAGGGTAGAAATCAACTTATTTTAGATTTAAGTAGGGATGAGGTATGTGACCAAATAATTAAAATGGTTTCAGATATATTAAAGTCTGCTCCCATCAGCTATGTAAAATGGGACATGAATAGACATATGACTGAGATTGGATCGGCAAAATTATCCATAGATCGACAAAGAGAGACTGCTCATAGGTATATACTAGGCCTTTATAAAGTAATGGAGAAGATAACCACAAGCTTCCCTGATATCCTTTTTGAGAGTTGCTCTGGAGGAGGAGGAAGATTTGACCCAGGTATATTATATTATATGCCTCAAACCTGGACCAGTGATGACACTGATGCAGTTGAAAGACTTAAGATACAATATGGAACAAGTCTAGTATACCCACCTTCAGCAATGGGAGCTCATGTGTCTGCGGTGCCAAATCATGTTCTGGAAAGAGTTACCTCCCTTGAGATGAGAGGAGCTGTGGCCATGTCTGGTAACTTTGGCTATGAGCTTGATTTAAATAAGCTAACTAATGAGGAAAGAGAAATTATTAAACAGCAGGTAGCTTTATGCAAGCAAATAAGAGGCATTACAGAAT
>DATCIH010000060.1:0-11999 GCA_036507955.1 Clostridiaceae bacterium
AATATATGTGAACCTATTTGAAGGTAAAGTAATTAGTAGCTAATACTGTGAATAATGTTATGAAGAGCCGTGTGCGGGAAATCCGCAAGCACGGTTCTGTGAGGGTTTTGGGAGAGTAATTTCCCATTTCTACTCGACCATAACTTATAATTTATTGGGTAGATATTTGCTGGTAGGATTCTCATTTTATTAAAGGAAATTAGCTTTAGCACAGCCTGTTGGGGGGCCTTATGAGAGGCTTGCCTCGAACTTGCTTCTTGGCAGACCAAAACGGTACACCTTGATTGCGGCAGTGCCGTCCAGGTGCTTGAGGGGAAATAGTGCCCCCTGCTATCGATAGAAAATTGCCGTACTACGGCTTACTCTTCATTTCATTTGTTTTCTTACTCTTTCCACATCCTCATTAGATACCTCTAGTATTTCCGTAATAGTTTCTACACTATATCCTTTTATTAAAGATTTCTTTATTTTTTCTATCCTCTCTTTTACTTCTTTTTCTATTCTCTGTTTTACTTCTTTTTCTATTCCTTTTTCTATTCCCTCTTCTATTCCTTCTTCTCTGATTTTTTTATCTATCTGCAATTTCTTTATCGCTTCTAATAAAAATTCTCTATTTTCTTCACTTATTTGTGGTACACCCATTTTCTTATACACCTCCAATATACTATTTGTATTTATCTCAGTTAACACATTCATTATGATTGAATACAAAGGATCTTTTGTATTTCTTGCATATTCATTAATCCATTTTTCAAGTAATCCACTGTCTTGTTGCTTGATTTGCAATAATTTTAAATATTCCGAGTCTTTTTTATTTAAATTTTTATTATTTACTATTATCTGTGTTTTTATATCGGTATTTTCTATATAGTATATTCCTTTTTCTATTTGGCTTGTATTTACTCCTTGCTTTTCTTTCAAATATTTTATTAGTTTGTTTGGATATTTATTTACTACAATACTTATTGTTATTTCTTCTATACTTATTGGATTTGTTTTTTCTGATAGTACTTTATATAAATATGCATAAGCTCTAACTTTATAATAATCATCTATAGAAAAATAATCCGTTGGCGATTTATACTCCATTACATTGTATTTTCTAAATATCTTTCCCATAGTTTTATCTATTTCTATATCATCTAGTTTTTTTATTACTACTACATCTATTCTTAGCGGTTCAGCCGTTAACTGATGTTCTATTTTAAAATCTAGATGGTCTTTATAATCTTTAAACTCCAACTGGATTGCGGCTGCAAATGCTGGATGCCATTTTATTTTTTCTTCTCCCACTATTATCACTACTTTTCTTTTAATTTTTATCTTTCACTAATTATAACATCTTCCTATTTATTTTTAAACATCTATTTATTTAAGAGATAGTAACAAAAGTACATGCTGCTTTGATTTAATCATAGTGGATGAGATGTACTATAAGGCTATTAATGATAAATGTGATGTAGTTTGTGGTTCTAGATATGTAAAGGGTGGGAAACATATTGGAGATCCTAAACTAAAAAGAAGGTTTTTTAGTATTGCAGGGAAGCTCCTTCACTTTTTTATAGGTATTAAAACTCATGATATTTCAAATAACTTTAAGATGTACAGCAGGAGAGTCATTGACACCATAGTTATTGAAAGTAGTGAAGAGTTTGAAATAGGAATGGAGCTTACCATGAAGGCGTTTATAAAAGGATATAAAATATCAGAGTTACCAACAAACTGGAGAGATAAAAGCAAGGGTGAATCAGATTTTAACAGGAGGAAATGGACTGCCATGTATATGCACTGGTATAGAGTAGCCCTATTTCACCATTGGTTTAGTAAATTCGAAAAGGCAAAATAAAAAAGAGGTAATACCTCTTTTTTATTTTATAATATCTCCATATATGAATTGATGAAGTCTAGCAATAGTAGCTACCTTATCCCAGACTAAAACATCAAGACCATTAACTATTTGATTTTTATAAAGACCATCATAAGGAACTTTAGATTCTTCAAGCTGATTAACCTTATTTGTCAATATATAAGTACAAAGGCTCATTATATCATCTGTCTTTAAGCTTGTTTCGATATAAGGGAACATTGTATCTGCTGCTTTGGGAATACTCGTAATAGCTAAGGTAGAAAGCTTTTTTAAAAGTGTATTTAATACATCTCGTTGTCTTTGAGTTCTTTGAAAGTCAGCATTACCAACATATCTTATTCTTTCATAGGCAACAGCTTGCATACCATTTAAAATCTGCATACCGGGTTTGATTAGAAAGGGAGCTTTTTTATGCTCGATTACAGCTGTTTCTGAAAGGTTGGTATTTGCTGCATTTATTTCGGGATTAGTTATATTTATTGGTATCCCGCCAACATAGCCAATAATTTTTTCAAGACCAAAAAAGTTTACTTCCACATAATCTGTTATATCTAAATTATAATTTTGATTTATAGTTTTAATTGCTAGAAGAGGACCACCAAAAGCATGCGCATGGGTTAGCTTTTGATTCCCATGGTCTTCAATAGTTACCAAAGAATCTCTCATGAGTGAAGTCATTTTAATCTTTTTATTATCCCTATCAATTGCTAAGATAATTATTGAGTCAGCTCTACCAGGGTCACTTTTAGGTTCTCTGGAATCTGTCCCTAGCAAAAGTATATTTGTTATATTTGGCTTAGCTGGAATGGTTGAAGAATCTATACCTGTAGATATGGGATCCTTCGGAATAATTACTATTTTTATTTTTGAAAGATGGCTTTTTACATATAAATTAGCAACAAAATAAGTGGTGGAAGTTATAAGGATTAAAGAGACTAAAGTGAAGAAAAATATTTTAAATTTCTTATTTAATTTAATTTTCATTTTTATCTCCTTGAAGGTTTAATATAATTATTTTCTTCAAGTGCTTGTGATTTTATTTGAATTTAATGATATAATTATTTGGGTGTTATGTGAGTTGAGTTGAATTGAATTGTAAAGTAAAACATACCTTGTACATTATTTACGATTGAGATATAAACCTTTTAATTGATGTAAACAGTCTAAAAAAAATTTTTAAGAAAATATGAGGAAATTAACATGGGTATTAGTGTAGTACTTTTAGCATACAAAGAGGCGGAAAATTTGAAAATTCTCTTTCCTCGTATTATTAAATCGCTTAAAGAAACTGGACAGGATTACGAAATTATTCTTATTGACACAAAAGAAACCTTGGACGAGACCCCACAGATTTGCAAACAATTTAATGTGAGTTATATAAACCAGGAGGAAGAACACTACGGCGGAGCTTTCAGAACTGGTATTAAATATGCTTCAAAGGATCAGATGCTTGTATTAGACTGCGATGGCTCTCACAGCCCTGAAGCTATAGTAAATATTTACGATAAATATCAAGAAGGGTATGATCTAGTGATTGGTTCTCGTTACTGCAAGGGAGGCAAAACAAAAGATTCCTTTGGTTCATTTGTAATGTCAAAGATTCTAAATACTGTCATGAGAATCATAATTGGAGTTAAAGCAAAGGATATCTCAACAAGTTATAGAATGTATAATACTTTTCAGCTGAAAAGTATCTTCCTAAAATGTGAACATTATGATGTTTTACAGGAGGTCATCCTTAAGCTGAGGCTAAACAATAAAAAATTTAGAATCGGTGAAGTACCCATCGTGTTTGAAAAACGTATCTATGGGGAATCTAAACGACAGCTTCTAAAATTCATAAGAAACTACCTTAAGACATTATTTCGCCTTCTTTTCATGAGAATAAAAGGAAGAGATAAGGATGTTTCAGGGAATAAAAAAATACAATTTTAGGAGGGTGAGCTTTTGCTTAAAGAAATGCTAAAGAAAAAAGATTTCAGATATATTGTTATGTATGGGGTAATAGGTGGAATTGCTGCAGTAATTGATTTTTCAGCATTTGCTTTTTGTGTAAAAGTACTTTTCATTCATAATGTAGTGGCCAACTTGATTAGCATGCATCTAGGGATGCTATTCAGCTTTACTTGCAATACTTTTTTTAATTTTAAAAAGACGGACAAATTCCTTCGAAGGTTTCTCTCATATTATATCATTGTCCTTATTGGAATGGGCATATCTAGCATAATGGTGGGGATCCTTTCCATCCATTTTCCTGTTCTAATAGTTAAGCTCATTGCTATAATTATCGTTTCTATAATTCAATATATGTTAAACCGATTTGTTACATATAGATTTTAACATATAAAAAAGTCCTAACTAAATTAACTTTGGTTAGGACTTTTTCAACTATTAATAATATTTTTATTTTAAATGGTATTCATTCAACACTTATATATACAGCATCTTCTTCTTTAACTACTTTAATATGCTCTACTTTAGGGTCTTCTGTTCCTTGAACATAAAGTCCCACAGCCTTTAATTTTTTTACATACTCTATAATCTCGGATGTGATTTTTTCTCCTGGACAAAGGATTGGAATACCTGGTGGATAGGCTAGTAAAAATTCACCACTTATCATACCAACACTTTTTTCCAGCAGCATTGAGGTTTTTACACTATTGAAGGCTTCCCTAGGTATTTGAATTTGCTCAGGGATAGCTGGCATGTCTATAAAGTCTGACATTATAATTCCTTCATTGTGATGCTCTTTACTTATTTCCTTTAAGGCATTTATAAGCTTATCTATGCTTTCTTTGGTATCACCAAAGGAGCCTACAGCTAAGATATTATAAAGATCAGCCATTTCTACCTGAATGTGATATTTATCTGCTAATATCATATCTAAATCATAACCTGTCATACCTAAGGCTCTACAGGTTATCGTCATTTTTGTAGGATCCATTGCAAAAGCTCCTGGTTCTCCTAGTATTTCTTTTCCAAAGCAATAAAATCCAGGTATTTTATTTATCTCTTCTCTAGCATAGTTTGCTAAATCTATTGCATAATCTAGAAGTTCTTTTCCATGAAGTGCAATTTGACGTCTTGCACAATCCAAGGAGGCCATCAATATATAAGAGGGAGAAGTGGTTTGCATCATACTTAACAGTTGATGAACACGTGGAATATCAACTAAACCAGCTTTTACCTGAAGTAAGGAACACTGAGTTAGAGCTCCTATAATTTTATGGGTGCTTTGAGCACATATATCAGCACCTGCTTGAATCCCAGATATAGGAAGCCTATCATTAAACCCTAAATGAGGACCATGAGCTTCATCCACTATTAGTGGAATATTATACCTATGGACTATTTCACTTATTTTTTTAATATCTGTTGCAACACCATAATAGGTTGGATTTATTATTAAGACTGCCTTTGCGTCTGGGTTCTCCTTCAAAGTAGCTTCAACTGTTTCTGGAGTAACTCCATGTGCTATTCCAACCTCTTTATCTAGGCAAGGCTGCATATAAACTGGAATGGCTCCACTCAATATAATGCCTCCAGTAACTGACTTATGAACATTTCGAGGGATTATTATTTTATCTCCATCACTAACCACTGACATAATCATAGCCTGAATGGCTCCAGAGGTTCCATGAATGGAGAAAAAAGCAGCATCAGAGCCATAGGCATCTGCAGCTAGTTCTTGAGCTTTTTTAATAGCTCCCGTAGGATGATGGAGACTATCCACCAATTTAAAAACAGTAACATCGATTTTGAAGGGATTATCTCCAATAAATTTTTTAAACTCTTCATCTACACCTACACCTTTTTTGTGGCCAGGGACATGAAAAGGTACAGTATCCCTGTCTACATATTCCATAAGAACATCAAACAAGGGAGTTTCATTTTGGTCTAACTTATGCATAACAGTACCTTCTTTCATTATAATGCTTTGGTCTAAAAGGAGTTGTGATAAAAGCTGTGCCAAGCCTTGAGATAACAAGATTTAAAAGGTGTCCTTTTGGCCAATACTAATTATAGGATAATTGTTTTCTAAATGCAATAAAAGATTTTGTAGATTATTTAGTTTTATAGTATAATATTACTGATACTATGGATATTTTGGAGGTTTAGACATGACTTATAAAGATAAATACAATTTTTGGCTTGAGGCAGAGGGCATAGATGATATTACAAAAAAAGAACTACAGGCAATTACAGATGACAAAGAGATAGAAGATAGATTTTATAGAGATTTAGAGTTTGGAACAGGAGGACTTCGAGGTGTTATGGGAGCAGGTTCCAACAGAATGAATATTTATACAGTAGGTAAAGCCACCCAAGGCTTTGCAGATTATTTAAAATTTACTAACAAAGGGGATATCTCTGTTAGTATTGCCTATGATTCAAGGAATATGTCGATAGAGTTTGCAGAGGCTGCGGCCTTAATACTTGCAGCAAATGATATTAAGGTTAATCTTTTTGAATCCTTAAGACCCACTCCTGTATTATCATATACAGTTAGGCATTTAAAAAGTAAAGGTGGAATAGTAATTACTGCTTCACATAATCCGAAACAATACAATGGCTATAAAGTATATGGTGAGGATGGAGGTCAGGTTACCGATAGCGCAGCAGGTGAGATACTTGATTTTATAGAAGCGATAGAGGACTTTTCAAAAATAAAGAAGTTAAGTAGAGCAGAGGCAGTGAATAATGGATTACTTCGCATAATTGGTGAAGAAGTAGACAAAACCTATATTGAAAAAGTAAAATATCTAACTATAAGAAAAGAACTTGTAGAGGAACATGCGAAAGAGTTAAAGGTGATATATACTCCAATTCATGGTGCTGGGAATGTTCCAGTGCGAAGAGTACTACAGGAGCTAGGCTTTAGTAATATTATAGTTCCAGCAGCCCAGGAAATGCCAGATGGCAATTTTCCAACAGCTCCATATCCTAATCCTGAGGACCCAAAAGTATTTGAAATAGCAATAAATATGGCTAAGGATATAAATCCAGATATTATTTTTGCCACGGATCCAGATTGTGATAGAATAGGGCTTGTGGTAAAAGACTTAAAGGGAGATTATAAGGTACTTACAGGGAATCAAACCGGAGTTTTACTTACCCATTATATAATATCTTCTCTTATAGAAACCAATGTAATGCCAAGAGATGGAATAATAGTTAAGACCATAGTTACAACAGAAATGGCTAGGGCTATAGCTGAGGACTATAAGGTGGAAATAATAGATGTTCTCACGGGTTTTAAGTATATAGGAGAAAAGATAAAGGAATTCGAAGAAAAGAAGGATAAGACCTATATCTTTGGCTTTGAAGAAAGTTTTGGGTATCTAGCAGGAGATTTTGTAAGAGATAAGGATGCGGTTATAGCAGCCTCCTTAGTGTGTGAAACGTGCTTATATTATAAGTTGAAGGGTAAGAGCTTATATGAGGCACTTTTAGACCTGTACAATAAATATGGCTTTTATAAGGAAACACTTATATCAATAGAATTAAAAGGTAAAGAAGGACAAGAGAAAATTTTAAAGGCTATAGATTATTTAAGACATAATGTAAATGATGAGGTTAACGGCGTTAAGATAAATAAGAAGATGGATTATAAGACCCAGGTTGAAAAGAATATGGTAAAGGGGATAGAAACCAGCATTTTGCTGCCTGTATCCAATGTATTAAAGTTTATTCTTAAAGATGGTTCAGCTTTTGTGGTTAGACCCTCTGGAACAGAGCCGAAGATGAAGGTATACTTATCAGTAATAGGTAAGAGTTTAGAGGACTCAGAAGAAAAACTAATCATATTTCAAAAGTCAGTTATGGCAATAATTGACGAAGGATGTAAATAGTAATTAGGTGAGGTGCTTGCACCTTGCCGTTTTTGTTTAATTTGATGTGCTTCTATAAAAGAGTTATGTAAAGGTAGTGATGAAATGGATATTAAAGCTAAAAACAATGAGAAGCTAGAGAAACTACTTTTTCTTGAGCTTTCTAAGGAAAAGGTTCAGCTTATCTTTGATAAAGAGGTCATAAATGAGTGCTATTTCCCATTAAAATACTCTGAACTTACAAGTAAAGTATCTGAAGGGGATCCTCTAGAGGAACTTCCAGTAAGCCTATTTATTGAAGGAATGTTTTATTTGTTAGGGTTAGATCCGGATTTTAAGTATGCTATGTTATATAAAGAGATATTAAGCAAAATGAACAGTTCGATTTCTTATATTAAATTTCTTATAAGCAAAGAGGTTGAAGAGAAAAGTGAGGGTGAAGCTTTAATTCTAATTAAAGGTCTTCTTCAGGTGGAAAAAACCATGGATAATTATAAGAAGGCTTTCCTTCTATCTGATGCCTTAAGATTGCTTAATAATGATTATGAAGAAGAAGAGCTAATGATAATTGAAGAAGCAGAAAAGCTAGATAGCTTTCCTGAACCGTATTTTTATAAGGCAATGGTATTAAAAGATAAAGATGATTATGCAGGGGCTTATTATGCCCTTAATGAATATATGGTTAAGGGGGGAGAGAAAACCTCTGAGCTATTGGTTTTGAAAAATATGTTACAGGAGCAAAGAGATTATTCTTCTGGTAAAGAATTAGCATATACAAACCCAAAGGAAGCCTTAAAGCTATTATTACCTTTATTAGATACAATTGCTTCAAATGCCATACTTTATTTTTATATTGGTGTAGCTTATAGAGTAATAGAAAACTATGAGAAGGCTATTTATTATTTGGATGAATCAGTTTTTATTGATAATGAATTAGTTGAGGTAGTAAATGAGTTGGGAATAAACTATGCTTGTCTAGGGGAATATGCTACAGCTGTAAGTTATTTACGAAAAGCCTTTGAGTCAACAAAGTCTGTAGAGATATGTACCAATCTTATAATGTGTTATATAGATATGAAGGATATTGAAAAGGCTAAGGTTCACTTAGCGCTGGCAAAGAAGCTTAGCCCTAAGGATGAAGTGGTTTTGGAAATTGAGAAGATGCTGGGATAATGAAATCCAAGGAGGGTATCCTAGGATTTTAGTTACCTAAAACTTATGAATTAAGTGACGATTTAATAAATGCTTGATAACACCAATTACAATAACGTTTATAAATAGCAATGGTGTAAACATGGTACACGTCATATCATATAGTGTCTTCACAACCGAGCTACTTTAATTTATAATAATTGGCTTAAAAAGTTTTAAGTCTCTGAAGTCCCTATTTGATTTTGCCCATTTTTAGCAAATTCTAGTTTGCTTTCACACTAAGCCACATGTTCATATCATGCATAAATTCATGCATAAAGGAAATATCTTTATGATTACTTGATTCTTTTCGAAGAGAATTTAAGATTACTTAATTTCAATGAAATGATAGATATAAAAAAGTTTGCTAATTAGGCAGAAAGCTGTCAGAGCTGAAGCATGAAAATATAGCCCTTGCATAGCAAGGGCTATATAGGTTTTTTGAAAAACTTCTTCTTGAAACAGAGCTGGACTTTTTTAAATGGTCATGTTATGATAATATTGGAAGGGTAGGTGGGCACACCATGGATGATATTATCATAGTATTTTCAGGAAGAGAAATCACATCTAAAGACATAGAACTTCTAAAATGGACACGAAAAAAATACCCACAATTATCAAGAAGTGAATTGGCATCAACATTTTGCGAATTCATAGGATGGGTTACACCTGCTGGATGTCCCAAAAAGCCGCAATGTAGACTGCTATTCGATAAATTAGAACTAAAAGGGTTCGTAGAACTGCCACCTGCAAGAATTAATTCAAAGAAAAATAAAAAGCTCTTAATCCCAAATTACGATATAGATATAACTCCAATCGAATGTAAATTATCAGATATTGCTCCTGTTTATTTAGAAATTTCAAGAGCAGGATTGGATTTAATGCTTTGGAGGAAATATATTAACGATTACCACATGTTGGGATATAAGCATGCTTTTGGTTCTGCGCTACAATACTTTGTAAAAAGTGGTGATAAAAAATTAGGATGTATTCAGTTTTCAGCATCCTCTTGGGCTCTAAAACCAAGAGAAGAGTGGATAGGGTGGACAATCGAAGATAGAAAAGCAAGATTAAATTTAATACTGAACAATAGCCGGTATTTAATTTTTCCTTGGGTTAATATTTCTAACCTTGCAAGTAAAGCATTATCTATAGCAATAAAGCAAGTACAGGAAGATTGGCTTCGAGAATATTGTTATGCACCAGTACTACTAGAGACTTTTGTAGATCTTTCTCACTTTGCAGGAACATGCTATAAAGCATCAAACTGGACATTTCTTGGTGAAACAAAAGGTCGAGGTAGAATGGATAAAAATCATGAAGCTGCCTTATCTCCAAAGGCGATATATGTATATCCCCTCCAAAAAGACTTTAAGGATTGTCTTAAAGGAATTAAGCCATGCAAGGTGGCGAATCCTGATGAATAGAACAGAAAAGAGGCAAGAACTAAGAGAAAAGCAAAGAGATTTGATTACAAAGAAATTAGAAGCTCAAGGCTTCGTTACCTCAAAAATTGTGTATGGAGAAAAAAGAAATATAAGCAATAGAAAAAGCATCTATGCTACGGCAGAAGAAGAGAAAGCTGACAAGCAAGAAAGTGCAGAAGCAGCTTTAAAGGTTCATAGAAAAATGCTACCAGTACTTCTTAAGAGGTTAAGTAAAATAAAGGATCCAAGGCAACCCAAAAAGACAAAACACAGTTTAACAGTGCTAATGGTATACGGAATACTTATGTTTGTATACAATATGTCCTCATTAAGGAATTGTAACAAAGAGATGAGTACGGCAATATTTTTTCAAAACATGAACGCTATGTTTCCAGAATTTGAGACGATGCCTCATGCAGACACGTTGAGCCGATTGTTGGAAAGAATAGAAGTGTGTCAAATAGAAGAAAGTCTGCTTGAACTCTTCGAAGACCTTATTAAGAGAAAGAAATTTAAAAATTACTTAATAAACAAAAGTTATGTTATTGCCATCGATGGTACTCAAAAATTTGTGAGGACAGATAAATGGACAAAAGAATGTTTGGAAAGACATGTTGGCAAGGACAAACAATCACAGTACTATGTTTATGTGTTAGAGGCTGTAGTAATCCTAGACAATGGCATAACCTTGCCATTGATGAGCGAATTTTTAAACAATGAAGAGTACAAAGACGTTATTTCTAACAAACAAGATTCCGAAAGAAAAAGTTTTTACCGATTTGCAAAGAGAATAAAACAAAGATTCCCGAAACTGAAAATAACATTAACAATGGATGGACTTTTTACCTGTGGGCCAGTACTAAAAACCTGCCGTGATAACGGCTGGGACTTTATGATTGTGTTTAAAGAAGGTTGCATTCCCCAATCTTTTGCAGAAGCCATGGGGCTTATTAAGCTTACTCCTGAGAATGTGATCAAGCGTATTTGTGGAGACCGCAGCCAGGTTTATACGTGGGTTAATGGAATCGAATATACCTATGGTATCAATGATAGAAATAAAGAAATGCTACATGTAGTGGTCTGTGAAGAAACTTGGGAAGAAATAAATAAAACTACTAAAAAATCTGTAACAAATTCAACAAGATATGTCTGGGTATCTGGGAAACAACTTACAAAGTCTAATGTAGAAACTAGATGTATCAAAATAGGACGTTATCGCTGGAAAATTGAGAACAACTTTTTTGTATTAAAACATCAAGGGTATGAATATGAACATTGTTTTTCGTACAACTGGAATGCCATGGTTGGATTTCACTATCTCATGAACATAGGTAGGTTTATAAATGTGTTGCTTGTGCACAGTGAGCTTCTAGCAAAAAAAGCCACGGAGCTAGGTATAAAAGGCTTATTAACTTTTATTTTCAAAGCATGTGCAGGAGACGTTCTTAATTTAGATCGTATATCAGCGATAGTAATAAAAGAGAATTACCAATGGAGATTGGTAATTTAATTAAAAGGTATAAAATATAAATATTAGAATAAAAACCTTTAGGGGTTTATTTGTCGTTAAATTTTAAATGCAGCTACTTATCTAAATCAGTAAAAGTTTATTTATGAATAGTATTTTTCAATAAAAATAGTGTGTCTAGAGCTTACAACTTGTTTAGTGAATAATAGTTGCTT
>DATCIH010000061.1:0-17434 GCA_036507955.1 Clostridiaceae bacterium
TAGTTCTTATATCAAGCATAATTAAAAACCTCCTCATTAGCCTATGATTATATATAACTAGTATAACAAATTAATTTATGAGCACCCTGAACAAGATTCACAGGATGAACAAAGATTTTCTTTTTTTAATGGTTTTACTTCAAGGAATTATTATCCCCAGCATTTTACCAGAGGGTGCTTCTATTATTATCTTATCCTTTGGCCAAAAAGTTATGCTTTTAAGTTCACCCTTTGGATAAAAATAAAGTCCAATTATTTTCTTTGAAAACTTACCAAAGTGGAAATCAAAATTAAATGCCTCTGACATATTATATTCATTATCTTCAGACCAGAATCCTGTCAATTTACCATTCAAAGGGAATATTCTTTTTAAGCTTCCATCCTCATAAAAAGTTAAAAATTCAGCAGGGAAACACCTACTGTGGTTGTAATTTTCACCTGCTCCTGCATAGAAATGCTCTTAATATTTCCGTTATTGAAAAATGAAATAGAACTGATATGCTTTCTTCTAACACCAGCTTCTTCATATTGAGGCACTAGGACTCCATAACTAGTGTTCAATTCACTTCTTTCGTCCACCATATATTCTATAACTTTTCCATTTGAAGATAAATCTTCTGTTACAACGCCTGTTAATGTACCAAATTTAATATTATATACTTTATTGTATATTTTGATACAATAAATGTAATAAACTAAATTTAGGGAGAATTGGTATGATTAAACAAAGAAGTCTAACCACGTTAATTCTTTTATCTATCATTACTTGCGGTATTTATTCTATTTATTTCTGGTATACCTATAATGAGGACATAAATTTGGTTTGTGCTGACGACAATGATCCTAATCCAAACTATATAGTTGTAATATTATTATCAGCTATAACCTGTAGTATTTACGGTATTATAAGCAAGGTAATAGATTGCAGACTAATGCACCCAAATACAATCTTTCCTTTCAGGAAAATGGTAAAAGCGTTATATTGTGGTTTTTATTAGGAGCTTTTCTTTTCGGAATAGGACCCTTTATTGCAATGCATATATTAATTAAAAATTTGAATGCTCTTGGAACTGTCTACAATAATAGATTAAAGTAATACTGATTATTTAACTCAATTACCTTAGCTGTCTTAAAAGTTTTGAGACAGCTTTTATTTATGTTTTTATAAAACAAAATATGCTCTAAATTCACAAATAGTTATAACCTAGGGGTAAATAAATGCATATTAAGAACAAAACTATATATCAAAAAATAAAAAAAATATTTTATTCCCTCTCTATAGTATTTATCTTATTTACGTTTGTTTTGATTACCAGTTTTTTTCATATTGGTTGTTTAGTTAAGGATGTTATTGGCCTTCCCTGCCCTGGTTGTGGTTTAACCAGAGCTACTTTAGCATTTCTAAGATTAGATTTTAAAACTGCCTTCCACTATCATCCTTTATTCTGGTTAGCAACTCCCGTTTTGATTGTTTCTATATATGGAAAAAAGCCATTATTTAATAGTAAAAAGATTGAAATAATAATATATGTAACTGTAGGAATTGCTTTTATTGTTGTGTATATTTATAGAATGTTAATATTATTTCCGACTATTGAACCCATGACTATTAATAATAACTCCTTCCTTTTAATAGCTTTCCGAATTATAAAATCCTTTATTTCACAACATATAAGTTTAGTAACTATACCTAATTAGTCCTTCTTAAACTTTTCTGTTGCGGCTTTTATGTCAGATTTTCCTAAAATAGCTGATATTACAGCAACTCCATCTATTCCCGCATCATATAATTTGATAAAATTATTTTCATTAATACCACCAATGGCTACAACAGGAATACCTATTACTCTTTTGATATTCTTAAGTGTGTCCATATTAACCAGGGCTGCATCAAGTTTAGTTTCTGTTGGAAACATGGCACCTACTCCAATGTAATCTGCTCCCTCATCCTGTGCTTTTAAGGCCTCAGTTAAAGTAGAAGCCGATATACCCAATATTTTATTCTCTCCAATTAGTTTTCTAGTAACAATGCAGGGAAAATCAGTTTGTCCTACATGTACCCCTGCAGCATCCACAGCAAGTGCCACATCTATCCTATCATTGATTATTAAAGGAATATTATACTTGTCAGTAACTTTCTTTACCCTAAGTGCAATATTATAAAATTCAAGGGAAGAAATATCCTTCTCCCTCAATTGGACAAGGGTTGCTCCACCGAGTATTGCCTCCTCTATTACCTTATATAGATCTCTCCCCCCTAAAACTGACCTATCTGTTACTAAATAAATTGAATAATCAATTTTATTCTTCATAAGCTTTACCAATATTATCAAAGTCCTCTTGGGAAAAACGATAAATTGCATCCATTAGTTTTACTCTAAAGCTTCCAGACCCTTCATTTCCTATAAGGTTATTATGCGCAATCTCTCCTGCAATTCCCATTGTTATAATTCCTGCAGCTGCTGCAACTAAATAATCCTTTGTAACTCCGCAGTAAGTTCCTATTAAGGAGGTACTCATACAACCAGTTCCGGTAACATTTGAAAGCATCTCATGCCCATTATTCAAAGTTATCACCCCTGTGCCATCGGAAATATAATCTACTTTTCCAGTGACTGCTACAACAGTATTCAATTTTTGTGCCAGCTCTTTAGCAATATCCTTGCCATTGTCAGATTGGGTTTCTTCAGAATCAACGCCTTTTGAAAGAGCACTCATTCCGTTTAATATCTTTATCTCAGCCATATTACCTCTTATGATAGAAAATTTAATTTCCTTAATTAGCCTTAATGCTGTTTCTTTTCTGTAAGGTGTTGCCCCTACTCCTACAGGATCGAGTATTACAGGCACTCCTATTTCATTTGCTTTCTTACCTGCTCTAATCATTGATTCTACTTTAACATCGTTTAAAGTACCAATATTAATTACAAGCGCCGATGCTATTGAAACCATATCCTCTACTTCTTCAATAGCGTCTGCCATTACAGGGGATCCACCAATAGCCAGTACTATGTTAGCACAGTCATTTGTTGTTACATAATTAGTTATGTGATGGACTAGTGGTTTATTTTCCTTTACACCTTTTAATAGTTCTTTGAATTTTTCATTAATTTCCATTTGTTTATATACCTCCAACCTATTAAATAAATTATTGCGGTTATTATCATACATGGAACTGTAGCTCCAAATATAAAATCAAGTTTTATAAAAATATAATAAACTACTACTCCTATTGCCCATATCAGTGCTGCACCTATGTTTAATAGAAGTGTATCCACTACCTTTGTCTGCTTTTTTATAATAAAGTAATCAGTTAAAAGTATGGCAAATAGTGGAGCAAACACTGAGCCTATTGCATATAGAAAATTTGTATAATTAGCAATCGAAAAGAATAAAGAAACTATTGTACCAACTAATGTCATAACAATTGCTGTTGCTTTTTCATTAAGCTTTGGCATTATGTTAAGAAAAGTAACCCCCGCAGAATATGCATCCATAAAGGTGGTTGTTACCGTTGAAAGTACCACTATAGCAAAAGCTGATATACCAAGGTTAGCTGCTAGAAGCATTGCGGAAGGGTCTGGGTTTTTATATAAAATAGCAGCACCTAGTCCAATTATAAACATCCAAGAGCTACCTATAAAGTAACCAAGAAAACTACCATAGGCCCCTTGTTTCTCTGATTTTGCAAATCTTGTATAATCAGCAATTAAGGGAAGCCAGGATAAGGGCATTACAACTACGAGCTCAAGGGCTCCACCAAAAGAGATTCCACTACTAGCTGGAGCTGAAAACACCTTCCCACTTTTAAAGATAATCCTTCCAAGTACAATTGTTAGTATAAAAAGAAGAAATACAGCTACGGTATTAATTTTCTTGAAACCTGTCATACCAAAGATTATCCATATAACTGTAAGCATTCCTATTGTAACAATCCATAAGGGCATACTATCTATGGACCACATAGCCTTACTTATTAAGTTTAAAGATTCCGCCGCAGATTTTATCATAACTGCAGTCCATCCAACAAGCTGAAGAACATTTAATATAGAAAATAAGTAGGAACCATATAAACCAAAGGATATTCGAGTTGATGCTATTGAGGGAATCTGTTCCCTTGTTCCAATTATTCCTCCAAGAACGAATATTGATGTCCCAATAAGATGCCCAAGAATAATGGCAATAAATCCATTTTTAAATCCTAAGGGAGCAATAAACCCTCCAGTCAGAATTTCTGCAATTGAAATAGCTGCACCACACCAAAGGAAAGCGAAATGCCAAAAGGATAGTTTATTTTCATTATTCATAATTCATTCCCGCCTTTTTGTATAAAGAATAAAAATGGTTCGTTGGCCCTACTCCCTTCCCAATATCCAAAGAATGTTCTATTGCCATAGTTATATATTCTTTTGCTTTTTGAACGCTTTCAACAGTAGAATATCCAAGGGCCAAATTGGCTGCGATGGCAGAGGATAAGGTACATCCAGTGCCATGGGTATTCTTTGTGTCTATTCTCTCACTTTCAATATAGGTAGCTTTTATGCCATCAAATAAAATATCAATTGCTTTCCCTTCTAGATGTCCTCCTTTTATTAATACATATTTTGGTCCAAGCTTATGTATCTCTTTTGAAGCCTTTATCATTTGGTCAACATTTTCAATTTTGACTTCCTTTTTAAACACTTCCCTAAGTATTGCCTCCGCTTCTGGGATGTTTGGAGTTAAAACATCTGCAAGGGGGAGCAATTTTTCAATCAATGCCCTCTTCGCCTCAGGTTGAAGCAAGGAATATCCACTTTTAGAAATCATAACTGGATCTAATACTAAATTTTTAGGTTTGTATTCTTTTAATTTTTCACTTATTATTTCAATTGATGAAATTTGAGAAACCATGCCTATCTTAACTGCATCTACACTAATATCTTGGAAAATAGCATCAATCTGCGCTCCAATTATATCAGGTGTTATATCCTGTACTGCAAAAACGCCTTGAGTATTTTGGGCCGTTACTGCTGTTATAACGCTCATACCATATACTCCATTTGCGCTAAAGCTTTTTAAGTCAGCCTGAATTCCTGCACCTCCGCAGCTATCAGACCCTGCTATCGTTAATACTTTTTTCATATTTGTTTCTCCTTTTTTGTGGGATGGGGGACATACTGGGGACACACCTGAAAACCATAGGTATGTCCCCAGTATGTCCCCCACGTCCAAATAAAAAAAGGCACAAATCCGTAGATTTGTGCTCTCTAATTGTTAATAACAATGTTATTTGCCTTAGAAACAACTTCCTACGCTGGCATTACCCAGATCAGGTCTTAGGGTCTAAGATTCACTTTCTTACTCTCAGCTGGAAATACCAACTCCCCTGTTAAATGACTATTTAATTTTGTGTTTATTTTATCATAATATTAGATAGCATTCAAGTAGGAATTTGCCTAAAACGTATTTTACTTTTCAGCCCAACTATCAGCAATTTGGACATCTGCCAATATAGGAATAAGCTTTACATACTCTTCTCCGGCTTTTTCCATGGTTTCTTTTAGAATTATTGATACTTCAAGAGCTAGTTCGCTTTTTGTTTCAAGGATAATCTCATCATGAATAACCGCAACAATTTTAGTAGTGGTTATATCTAATTTGTATGCTAACCTTCCTAGAGCATTTTTAATAATATCTGCCGCACTGCCTTGAACTGGTGTGTTACTAAGGCTTGCGACTCCAAAATTGTCACTATATACATGAATACGTCCTGCTAAAGTTCTACTTTCCTTTGGAGGATTGTTTTTCAGCCTTTTATGCCAAGAGGCTACTCCATGATATGCAGTAAAAAATCTATTGCGAAATTGCTCTGCTTCCTCTAGGGTCATATCGACACCGTAAGTTTCTTGAGCATAGATTTGTAATCCTTTTGCACCCATGGCGAAAACCAAACCAAAATTCATTGCTTTAGCAGATTGCCTTTCTTCTTTTGTTATCTGAGCTATAGGTTTCCCACTTACAAGTGCCGCTGTTAAACGATGTAAATCTTCTCCATTTCTATAAGCCCTTATCATACACTCATCTTTAGAAATTTCTGCAACTACTCTCAATTCAATTTGGGAATAATCTGCAATGACCAATTTATTTCCAGGGGAAGCTGTGAAGCAAGCTCTAAAATTGTTGTCCCGAGGTATTTGCTGAATGTTTGGACCTCCGCAGCTCATCCGTCCACTCCAAGCCCCCATTTGCGAGTACTTTGGGTGTAGCCGAAGTGATTTAGGATTTAAATGCTGTGGTATAGAATAAAGGAAACCTGAAAGAAGTTTTGTACATCGTCTATATTCAGTTATAGCTTGAATAAGAGGATTATCTGAAAAAGGAGCTAAAGCATGTCTTGAAGTATTGGAAACTGGAATCCCATACCTATTTAGTATATTTAGAATTTGTTTATTACTATCCATATTTATTGTGTTTAATACTTTTTCATCAAAAAACCCTGTCTGAATTGTTGGCTTACCTGAATATTCATATAGTTTTTTTAAGCAATTTTGCTGTTCAAGTTCAATTTTCTTTATTAGCTCCTCCCATAGCTTTAAATTGAGGTTTATTCCATTATACTCAACTTGAGCTATAGCCCTAGCACATGAGAACTCCTGTCTGGCTACCTCCACCAACTTATTCTTTATTATTTCTACAAGCATTTTATCCCTTAAAGGTAACAATACTGCTGCGTCCTTTGCTGCATATGTGAGTTGCTCCTTGCTTAAAATGCCACTCCAATCGCTTTTCTGTTTTTCCTTTGAAAGGTTCTCCCCTAGATAGTGAAGTACAAGGTCCTCCAATCTTACTCTTTGTGGCCCACCTGAACTTCTAAGAAGTTGAGCTGCCAGCATTGTATCAAAAACAGCTTTTGGTGCTGGTATATTTAGTGCTAACAAAAACTGCAAATCAAATTTAGCATTTTGAAAAATTTTAACAGCTTTTGATAAAATAATTTCTCTAAGGATAGGCAGACCCTCTGGCAGAAAGGTTGAACAATCTATAATTAAAACTGGTATTTCTTCTACTGCTAGTTGTATCAATCTAATTTCACAAGTGTGGGGATCCAAACCTGTGGTTTCTGTATCAATGGCTATAACTGATGCAGCTAACATTTCCTCCATATAAGGTAATATTTCTTTTGTATGATTTATCAATAAGAATTCCACATTTACACCACCTTAAATTGATTTTTCATTGGTGCTGAAACTATTTTATTTTTATTTTAAAATTTCCTTTAATCCTTGTAGGGTAATCAATAATAGTTAAATAAATTGGATTCTGAAATTTTTCTGTACCAGCTATATCATACTCATAATTTTGTACACCACTCTCTCTAGAATCAAACTCACCAGTATTAGACTCATAGGTTTTTCCATCACCTGCTTTGAAAATGCTATAAAATATGCTATATAATCTATTAAAGTCAAGGACTTTATCTTTTTCTAAGCTGAACTTTAATTTAGTTTGGTTACTATTTTTAGTAATGGAAATTAATTTTAATTTATCATCTGGTGCATTAATTAAGGTGTTGTTTTCAGTGTCAACAATTACAATTGCTTTGTCTTTATCAACTGCCTGTATACTAGTCCCCTCTAAATAAAGCTCCTTTGATTTAGAAAAATAGCTGCTTTGGAAAAATAGAGAGTTGTGATTATCATCAGCTCTAGTACCTGCGTTAC
The DNA here is from genome assembly GCA_036507955.1 of Clostridiaceae bacterium. GTDB lineage: Bacteria > Bacillota > Clostridia > Clostridiales > Clostridiaceae > DATCIH01. Next base: position 7,704 of record DATCIH010000061.1, read on the forward strand.
CATTAATAATTCCCCACTTTTCACCTTTTTCATTAACAATAGCTATATCCTCAAAATTGAGTATTTTTTTAGTATTATTTATATCAAATTCTACATCCACCGCTATTCTTGTAGGGGTAATAACAGTAGTTTTGAAAAGTATTTTTTGCCCTTGAACCTGAGCGGATTGGTTTATAGTATAGTTTTCTTCCAAGGTCCTAAATTTACTTTTATCAATTGGTACCTCTATATTCCAGATAGATTTTAATGCCTCTCCTTTATCCCTTAAGGGATCATTACTATTTAAACTTTCTCTGAATTTGAATTCAAGCTTCAGCTTTTCTGGTATTATTGTCTCCTTATAAAAATCTATTTCTATTGAGCTTTCCACTTTTTTATTTATGCTCATATCTTGATCAAGGCCCCCATAAGAAATTGAAATGTTGTCCATTGGCTTCTCCTCAATATCCATTATTTTAAAGGAGTCCAAGCCTATGAACCTATGCTTCCCCTTATCTTCAATGAAATAAAATATTATTACCTTTGAATTATCTATAATAATATCTTTAACTGTAACTACTAATCCTTCCTTTTCTGTGGTCATATTAACATTCTGTACAAAATTGTTATCTACAATAGCTTTTATTCCTTTATCATAATTAATTAAATTTACTATATAGGAAAGTCCCGGGATCTTTGAAACATACCCTGCGAAAACTGGTGATATACGAATAGATGTTATGAAAATTATAACAGAAATCATAGCTGCAATATTTACTAAAACTTTTATATTATTTTTGTGTTTCCTTTTAATCCCTAAGCTAATGCCCTTTCTAATATATTGCTCTATAGCTTTAGGCGATATTTCTTGTATGGACATATCTTGAAAATATTTTAATATTATAGCATTTTTATATTTTGGTTTTAATTTGTTAATAGCAGCTTCAATTAAAGTATTATCTAAATTAAATTCATTATTTTCAATAGAGTGATCCTTCTCTTGATATATGAATTTTTTCTTCCTCTTTTGCTCATCGATACAGTAATTTATTAAGATTCGCATAATCCATGTGCCAAAATATTTTGGTTCTTTTACTTTATTTAATTTTATATAGGCTCTACAAGTTACCTCTTGAATAGCTTCTAGGGAATCTACTTCATTTTTTAAATAACAATATGCAGTATTATATAATTTACTCTTATATAAAGAGATTAAACTATAAAAAGCTTCATTATCTCCTGCTTTAGCTGAGTTTACTAATTCTTCCTCCATACTTATGCCCCCCTTTCTACAAATTGATTTTTAGCTTTTTATGTGTATTAGACTAAGAAAGCATATGAAAAGTTTCAAAAATTTAAATTTATTTTAAATCAATTTCCATATATCTTATTCCTATAAAATGAAGGAGCTACCCCTTCGACTTTTCTAAAGGCTCTGCTGAATGCATTTATGCTATGAAATCCAAATCTCTCAGAAATTTCTGTTAAACTAAAGTCACTGTACTGAACTATTTCCTTTGCTTTTTCTATTCTTAATATTGTGTGATAATGTATTGGTGTCATTCCATAGGCTGATTTAAAAAGCCGAATCAAATGGAATTTACTTATATTAAATAAAGCTGAAAGCCTATCAAGGGTTACTTCTTTATCTAAATTAGAATGAAGAAATTCCTTAATCTTATTTAATTCCTTCATTTTAGCCTTATAGCTTATATTTTCGTTCTCCTCACATTCTTTTATAATATAGATCCACAAATTAATAAAATGACCTTTTGCGCTTATATTGTAAAATAATTCTTTTTCAGAGTATTCATGTATTATTTCAAAGAGTAGGTTTTCAAAAAACTCTATATTCTTTATCTTAATTTTGCTTGGAAGGTGCATCTGAGAATTGGAAGTTATATCCTTCCTAAAAAAATTCATCTCTTCAGTATTTATTTTCTCCAAAGGTCTAAAGCAAACTTTCACCTCTGAACTAGACTCTTCATAAAATAAGTCAAAATGTATATGTGGCTGTCTCAAATTGTTGTTTCCCATGATTTCCATAGAATGTGTTTGCTTTGGCTTGAAAAGAAAAACGTCCCCAGGTACACCCATGTATACTTCATCTTCTATGGTTATTTTTACTTGTCCCTCTTTAATATAGAGGAGCTCATAATCAAAAATAACTCTCTGATTGAGTTTCCAGGGAGCTTGAATTGTACTATCCGTTGCAACCCGTATATATGGAGAAAGGTAGTTGAAATCCATATTAATACCTTCTTTTAAAATATATATTTCTTACCATCATTTTAATATAATGCTAAAATAATAGCAATAATAGTTAAATTATAGTCAACTTTGGCTAAATACAATTATATAAACATGTTTTAGAATATAAATATAAGCTTTAATTTAACTTAACTTAAAATCTATTATTTATGGAGGCATTTATGGAAAAATTTAATGGACTTGGAATGAATCTTGGTAACTTATCCCGTTTGTCAGATGCAAAAAGCCGATCGATTTCCCCTGAAAATCTCAAAGGAGAAAAAGGCGAAGGCGGCATGGCAATGGTTACCGATGCAAATAGCGCAGCTAGGGAATTAGGGCAGGGCTGGAAAGTATCACCTTGTATTGGTATTAAGCCTGGAGATACCTTAACTCTTGCTGATATAGATGGTCCAGGGGCTATTGAGCAAATATGGATGACCCCTACAGGCTACTTTAGATATAGCATATTGAGAATATATTGGGATGGGCAGGAGAATCCTTCCGTAGAATGTCCAATTGGAGATTTCTTTGCTTCTGGTTGGGGTAAATTTGCCCAACTTTCCTCTTTAGCAATATGTGTAAACCCAGGAAGTGCTTTTAATTGCTACTGGGAAATGCCTTTTCGTAAAAAGTGCGTTATCACTCTAACAAATATTGGAGAAGAAGAGATGACCATTTTCTATCAGATCAATTATACTTTGACAGAGGTTCCTGAGGATTGTGCTTACTTCCATGCTAGCTTTAGAAGAGTAAATCCAGTTCAATACAAGGAAGTATTCACTATAGTTGATGGAATTAATGGGAAAGGTCATTATGTTGGAACCTATATGGCTTGGGGCGTAAACAACACTGGTTGGTGGGGTGAAGGAGAAATTAAATTCTATATTGATGAGGATAAAGAATTCCCCACAATTTGTGGCACTGGAACAGAAGATTATTTTTGTGGTTCCTATAATTTTGAAAATCAAGAAACTAAACAATATCAAGAGTTTTCAACCCCTTATGCAGGACTTCATCAGGTACTTCGTCCAGATGGAGTATATAGTTCCCAAACTCGATTTGGATTATATCGTTGGCATATAACGGACCCCATCAGATTTGAAAAGGAATTAAAGGTTACCATCCAAGCTTTAGGTTGGCGCTCAGGTGGAAGATTTTTACCTCTTCAAGATGATATCTCAGCTGTAGCCTATTGGTATCAAACACTTCCAACGGCAAAGCTTAATCCACTTCCAGACAAGGACTATCTGGAAATAATATGATTTAAATAAAAATATACAGGCATAAGTGATTATCACACTTGTGCCTGTATTTTAAATTGTTTTACAAATGAAATTATATCATTTAATTTTGATGTCGGTGGCATCTTGTTCCTGGCGTTTCATTATTATCTTTGTTAAGAAGAGTTTTATTATACCCGCGATAGGTACAGATAGAAGCATTCCAACTATACCGGCTAGTGTACCACCTATAGTTACTGCCATGATTACAAAAATTGGATGTAGCCCCATGCTATCTCCAACAATTTTAGGTGCTATAACAGCACCATCAAGTTGTTGTACCGCCAGAAGTATGAGCACAGCCCATAGCGCAATAATAGGGTTAGGGCTTAGAACACCCACAATAATTGCTGGAATACAACCAATTAATGGACCAACATAGGGTATAATGTTGGCAATACCTGCAGTAAAACCAATTAGCAAAGCAAAATCCATGCCTATAGCGGATAGTCCAATACTACTGATTATGCCAACTATTAACCCATCAAGGAGCTGACCTCTTATGAATTTTGATATAATATGATTAATTTCATGAACTGTTTTATTAAGGTTTTTAAATTTGTATTCCTTCATTGTAAGACTCATATAATTCATATAGAGTTTTTTAAAAAACTCATAGTCCTTTAATAAATAGAAGGAAATAAACAAGCCAATAAAAGTATTTATAATACTGATACCTATACCTGTAAATAGTTTTATAATACCATTTATAGAAACTGATAAATATGAGTATATTTGCTGAATCGCTTGGGATAAATACCCCTTTAAATCCAAAGAGAGACCACTATCAGTAATTTTTAGATTAATGTACGTAAAGAATTCATTATAACGTTTTATGTAATCACCAATCGTAGTGAACATACCAGATAAGTTTTCATTGCTACTAATTTGTCCTCCAATCATTGCATAGATACTATAAATAAGAATGATAAATATTAAAATTGCTACTAGATATGTTAGTATAATACTTAACAAATGGGCTTTATACTTAAGTTTTACACGCTTAACAAGAAAACCTTTTACAATCTTTGTTAATGGATATAATAGATAAGCAATTATAATACCAATAATTAGGGGAGTCAATATTGAAAATAAAGCTTTGATTATGTTACTTATACTGATTAAAAATTTAGTGAAATTAAAGACTATATAATAACTTATAAAAATCAAGGTTGCTGCAAGTGCAACATATAATACATACTTAAGATATTTTCTGTCGTATCTGATTTGCATAAGTCGTCACCTCCATTTTTCGCTTATAACAAGCATTTTCAAATTCCTCAATTATATATTTCTAGCTACCTCATTTGCCTCAGAAATCGCCTCCCATGCTCTTCCTAGTTTTCTTCCATCCCCCACTGAAAAAATTTTAGGAGCTGCTTTTTCTTTAAGTAAATTATAATATAAATCGTCCATTGAGGAACCACCTGTTGAAAATATTACATAATCTGTGTCAAAGGAAAGCTCCTCAGTATTGTTTATTTTAAGTGCTTTATCAAAAGGATTGTGTATGTTTTCTGGAACAAGTGTGTTCCAGGGTGTATATTGATTTTTTCTTCCTTTATTGGCTTTAATAAATACCTTACCATTTTCAAACTTTACAACTTGAGATGCATTATAAATCTTTACAGGATCTTTAAGCTTATCTTTTTCTTTGTTTGTAGGTGAACCGTCACCCATCATCATCCATAAAAGCATGGACCGATTTGCCTGAACAACTCCAGTCATAACATTTGGTAGCATCTCAACAATAGTAACTTGAAGGGCTTTTTCATAACTTAACGAATAAGCAATTTCGCAACCAACAACTCCACCTCCGACTACAGTCACTTTTTTAACATCACTTGGTAATTCCATATTGTTTTGCAATAGTTCTCTTGCCTCACAGTATTTTATCCCTTCAATACCTTGAAGCATAGACACTTTAGCATTAAGTCCAGTGGCACATATTATTACATCGAACTTATCTTTTAAATCAACTAAAATCGCTTTTGTATTAAGTTTTACTTTAAGACCTTTTTGTTCATAAAGCATCATTTGATACTTAAGATTTGTAACATATCTTAAAAGGTCATGTTTTATTTTCATTTTGCTACCTAATTCTAGCTGACCTCCAAGACTTCCCTTTTCCTCAAATAATGTTACATCGTGACCTCTTAGAAATGCAGTTTTCGCTGCCTCACACCCGCCTGGGCCACCTCCTATAACTGCCACCCTTTTAGAATTATCCGTCTTCACAAGTTTTTTTGTTTCCTCAAAGCCAGTATAGGGATTTATTGCACAACATGGATGCCCGCCAAGTATAAAGGATTGAATGCAGCCTTCTTGGTCACCAATGCAGTGATTAATTTCTTTAATTTTCCCCTCTGAAACCTTACACGGCCAGTATGGATCTGCAAGAAGCGGTCTTCCTAGCATAAAAAAGTCCGCATAGCCCTTTTCAAGAACTTCCTCTGCTTTTTCAGGTTTTCCTAATTTTCCTACTGCAATTACTTTTGCCTTTATACTGTTTTCAGTAAAATATTTTTTAAGGGTTCCTGCTATTTCTTCAACATAAGGTATATCCTCGAAATAAGCTGGAGGATGTGGCCAAAACCAATTATCATAGCAGCCTTTATCTACATCAAAGGCATCAACGCCTGCCTTTGCTAAAGCCTTACATAGCTCTAATCCTTCCTCAACGGTTCTTTCTTTACTCTTGAAATTATTTTTAAAAACTTCACTTCCATAAGATGCTTCAAGTGCTTGAGTCAAATCTACTCTATAAATAATAGGGAAATCTTCCCACATCTCTTTTTAATTTCACTCACCACATCAAGGGCAAATTGGAATCTATTTCTGTACCTTCCTAGTTTTCTTCTATTCCAAGGAAGAGAGGTCAATTGATCCATAAGATATCCTTCATGCCATGAAGTTGTACTCCATCAAAACCGCAAACCTTTGCATTTATAGCACTTTGTCCAAAACTTTTCACAATCCTTTTTATTTCATGATCAGTAAAAGGAAAATGTGGAAGTTGTGGAACATAAAAGTTTCTATTTATAGATGCAGATTTTAGTAGTTTCCCTTTTAGAGCAGGTTCAGGTGAACCTACTCTTCCAAGACCAGCTGTTAACTGAATAAATATCTTTGCGTCATATGCATGAACAATGGATACAAGGTCTCTAAAACCTGCAAGTCTTGTCCTTGATGAGCCATCTATCCTTGGAAAATAAGTTGTATCATTATCTTCTGATACAGTAGGCTCAATACCATAGGAAACTGGGATAAGCCCTGTTATTAATAGCCCAGTCCCCCCTTTGCTCTTTCTGTAAAATATTCAATCATCTTAGTAAGAGGTCTTCCAATGGGGTCAGCCATATTGGTATTTCCCATAGGAGCCATTATTATTCTGTTTTTAAGCTTGCACTTTCCAATAGATCCTTGTTCAAATATTTTTTCAAATTCCATATCATTAATCCTCCACTATTACAGTTCCGTCATCCTTAACCTCAATAGTTTGTCCATCTTTTACATATTCTAAGAACTCCTCGCCCAGTGAGTCAATAGTACTTATCCTAATTTCATTCCAAACATCCGCTAGTATTACACCTGCAGCTGCGAGAGAATCTATATGTTCTGAAAAAAGCAACGCCTTAGGTGTAAGTCCTAAAGTGGCACATGTTTGAAGCACCATGCCTCCAGTAGTTGAACCTATTGTCTTTGGTAAACAAAGAATTTTACCAGTTAGATTTTTCTTATATAAGTCCTTGTTATTTTGGTCTGAGCAGATAACCTGCTTTTCTTTTTTTAACACACTCTTTTGAAAGGATGCTAGTATATTTAATCCTTCATGACTTACAACGCATTCACCCTTAACATTAGCCCCTAAGACTACCCTGCCCTTAAACTCCTTCTTCATAAGATATAACCTCCTTCATGCTTTCTCCTGCAATCAATTTTAGCATCTTTTCATCTTCAAAATATCTTGCAGTAGTGTAAGTTCTTAATTTATTTGAATTTGTAATAACATTATGTTTTGCACATATAGGATTATTCATGTACATTAGAGGACAAATGCTTGTAACATGAGCTCCAATCTCTTTTAATTTCAAAACATAAGCTTCATCCTTTTCGAATTCAACAAATACGTCTGGAGGTGTGCATAAAATAGTATATACTCCTACTTTGCTTTTTTTATGTAATTTCAGTTTCATTGAAATATTATCAATCCACAACTTAAGTTGATCTATAGATAAATGTGGACATCCTACAAAACAAAAGTCAGGTTTTCCATTTAAATCCTTCCAAAGTACAGGATATGAATCTAAAACTCGTTTAATCTCCGCATCATCAATTATATATGTTTCATAATTTTCTTTTAAAAGGCTCTTACCCATCTGAACTGCTTCTGGAGTAATATTTGAAACATGATACAAGCCTACAGCACCATTTGATGCACTTGCAGCTCCCATATCTTTTAAATAGTCCTTAGTTTTAGAGGTTAACCCTTCACCAAGAAATTTATCAAGGTTCAATATATAAGGTACATCCTCAATAACTTTAAGCCCAATTGCACTTCCTAAAACTTGAGGGGAGGGAAGCTTAGTTGTTTTAAGTTCAATTACGAAACTTGCCTTTCTTCCTTCATCAGTAATAAAGCCAAACTCAGGAGTCTTTCCAATTATTCCTGATAAAAGTTCAATAACGCCTGAATTTCTGTTTGTTCTTGCACCTAAAACAGAATTTGCATAAACAACTGCAGAGGACTCTGCCCATGAAAGAATATCCCCCTGCTTTGGGATGTTACCTACCTCCTTAAAATATGCAGCACAGGTATATGCATTTTTATCTTTTAGCCCAACCTTCTCAAGCTGCTTTTCATATTGCTTTTGTTTTCCATACATTATTTTAAAAACAATCTTTTCTAATATACTGCATTTAATATTTTTATAATCAAGAGGCCTTGGATTAACTGTAAAGGGTTTTGCTGTTTTATAACCATTTTCAATTAGCTCGTCCATTATATTAAAAACAGGCTTTAATATTGTAACCCCAAAGGAAGTAACAAGATGAACTGGTCCATTTATTGGGACAAGTCTTTTTGCACCAAAGATTTCACCATACTTTACAACGGACTCCATTGCCTTTCTTAAAGTTTCGCCCTTACCTCCCATTAAAATTTCCTTTTCTTCATTTGTAAGAAACATATTATATCTAGACATGTATTCCCCCCTTTTTAACATTTTTCCATTTTAAGTATAAACGTTTTCATTCCTTTTATATTAACATATTTTTAACATGATTTATATTTCTTTATTCTTAGGGATTTCATAAATTTTAATTAACTTTACTATTCCATATGCAATAAGTGCATATACGATCATGCCAATAATAGTTGCAGGCTCCAGAACTGATTGTGTTTCTATTCCTTTATTTACAGCAGTTCTAAAAATACTACTGAACGGAGTCAGGAAAGCTCCTGAAATTGTATAGATAATTGATACAAATGTGTTACCTGGGTTGGCTCCAAGTATCTTAAAAATAAGTCTGATAGCAAAAATAGCTTCAATTATACCTAGTATATAATACACCATTTTCCTAGATTTCAGATTCTTGTCACGGGATTTAGAATCTTCGTTGTTTTCCATTTGTTTTCCTCCATCTATTTTATTTACTTTTTACTAAAGTTGCAGAAATGATATAGCATTAGGAGCATTATCAAAAGTTATCTATTAATCTACAGCAAATAAGCTATTTATTACACTAATACTCTTCGCTAATATGTTACTACACCTTAATAAAAATATACGTACCAATATATGTCTTCTAGTGTTTTCCTCTTCCAAAAACATAATCAACTAGGAATATTATAACCGCTACAACAATTAGCAGATGAATTAAACCTCCACCAATTCTAAGTATAAACCCTAATAACCAGAAAAATACTACTATTCCACCTAACCAACGTAAAAAACCCATATATATCGCTCCTTTTAATTATTAATTTATCACATAAAAAACCTAGTTTGTTCTTCATATATTTTACCATTTATGCATCTATAATTCAACATTCCTCGACATTTCATTCTACTTATTAGTTACAGTTCAGATGTGTGCATTCTAAAATCTGTAATATTTTATTATACTAATCGAAAAAATACTTCTATTAAATATTTGATTATTTTTGAGAAAACCTTTAAAATAAAAACAGCTTAAACTAGCCCAAATCAACGGTTT
>DATCIH010000062.1:0-37270 GCA_036507955.1 Clostridiaceae bacterium
GGCGGTGGCTATCCTGGTGGTGGTAAGACTGGTGGCGGAAAACCTGGTGGTGGAACGCCTGGTGGTGGAATGCCTGGGGGCGGAAAACCTGGTGGTGGTAACCCTGGTGGCGGACATGGTGGTGGACACGGTAGAGGACATAAATACTAAATTTAGTCTTTTATTAATAAAATTAGAAGCAACAACATTGCTTCTAATTTTATTTTATTTTTCTGCTAAATTATATGCTACCCTTATAGGCTTTCTCAAAAAGCATTACGTATGCTTCCTTAGTTATCTCCCTAGGATTGCTTTCATTTGAGCCATTTTTTACTGACATTTCAGCTAGAAGCTCAAAATCTTTAGTATCTACCTTTAAGGTATTTATTCCAGGTAAGTTTATTTCCTTAGACAATTCCTTAATGTATTCTATACCCTTAACGGCTGCATCATGATCTTCCTTTTCATTGATTCCCATAGCTCTAGCAACTCTAGCATATTTATATTCGCAAGAAGAGAGATTATATTCCATTACATAGGGTAGAAGTATAGCATTACACATTCCATGAGGAGCATCATATATACTCCCTAAGGCTTCTGCCATACAATGAACTGAAGCTACATCTGCGTGGCTAAAGGATAAGCCTGCAAGTAAGCTCCCCACCATCATGTTATCCCTTGCTTCCAAATCCTCACCGTTTTTAACAGCTTTAGCTAGATTTTTGGAAATATATTCTATAGCATATAGTCCAACGGCTTCAGCTATTGGTTCAGTGCAATTTGCGGTATATCCTTCTATAGCATGGGTTAAAGCATCTATGCCTGTAGCTGCCGTAGTTAGTGGTGGAACGGTTACAGTTAGCTCTGGATCAACTATTGCAGTTTTTGCAGCAATATAAGGACTTTTTATTGTAAACTTAAATTTTTCTTTAGTATCCGTTATTACTGAAGAAAAGGTAACCTCGCTTCCAGTACCAGAAGTAGTTGGTATAGTTAATAAAGGAAGACAATCCTCTTTAATTTTACCCCTGCCTTGATAATCTCTTACCTTACCTCCCTGTTTTGCTAAAACTGCCACTGCCTTTGCCGCATCAATAGGACTTCCTCCTCCGAAGGCTATTAAGGTATCAGTCTCTTCTTCCTTAGCCTTAAGTGCCGCCCTCTCAACATTGTAATCCTTGGGATTAGCTTCTATGTCATCATAAACTATATATTGAAAATCTTCTTTTTTTAATATATTAGTCACCTTGTCCAACATTCCTGTTTTAACAATCCCCTTATCTGTAATTATCATAATTTTTTTCGCACCTAAAGCCTTTAATTCTCCCCCTAAAAACATTAAACTGCCTCTACCGTATTTTATTTTCGTTGGTAACAAAAATTCAAATGTGTTTATCATATTCTATCTCCTTAAATAATTTAAAATTTTCTTTAATAGGATAATTATAGCATAAAAAATAAATAAAAAGCTATTGACCACCGTGGTCGATAGTAGTATGATTTAATTGACTGGTGTGGTCAACTAAATCATATGAAAGGAGGTAAAACATTTGTATTCAAAATTTCTTAACCAAAGTGATGAGAAGAAAGATAAAATAATAAACGCTTCAATAAAGGAATTTGCACAGAAAGGATATACACTTGCCTCCACCAATCAGATAGTTAAGGCAGCCGAAATATCAAAAGGGCTACTATTTCATTATTTTAATACAAAAAAAAGCTTATACCTTTTTTTATATGATTATTGCGTTGAACTTTGTCTTAAGGAATTCTACGGAAAGATGGATTCTGAGGACACGGATATATTTACAAGACTTGAAAAAGGTATATTAATAAAAATGGATTTATTATTAAAATATCCTGATATGTTCGAGTTTTTGCAGATAGCGCTTAGTGATGACTCTGATGAAATTAAAAGTGCCTTAGATAATAAAAAAAGAGAACTGATGAATGATTCCTACAAAAAACTGTTTTCTGGTCTTGATTATTCAAACTTTAAAGCTGGTATTGACTTGACTAAAGCTATGAATATAATCATGTGGACTTTTGAAGGATTTTCTAATGCTGAACTTAGAAAATCAAAAGCTCTAGGAATAAAAGAATTAAATTATAATGAAATGTTTAAAGAAGGCGAAAAATATATACAAATACTGAAAGATATTTTTTATAAATAAAAACTTCTTATAAAATTTTATATTATAAAGGGAGGTAAATATAATGAATGTTATTGAAATTAAAAATCTCACTAAAACCTACGGAAAATCAAGAGGAATTACTGATGTTAGCTTTAATGTAGAAGAGGGTGAAATCTTTGGTTTTATTGGACCTAATGGTGCGGGTAAATCCACTACTATAAGGACGCTTCTAGCGCTTATAAAACCAACTGCAGGTAGTGCTACTATTTTTGGTAAAGATTGTATAAAATTCGCTCCGGAAATTGCAAAGGAAATTGGCTACTTACCCTCAGAGGTGTTTTATTATGATGGTATGAAGGTAATAGATTTATTAAATTATTCTGCTAGCTTTTATAAAAAAGACTGCAGTGAAAGAATTAAAAGACTATCAACAATAATGGATTTAGATCTTAACAAAAAAATAGATGATTTATCCTTCGGCAACAAAAAAAAGGTGGGTATAGTTCAGGGTCTTCTTCATGAGCCAAAGCTTATAATTTTAGATGAGCCTACTAGTGGCCTGGACCCTCTAATGCAACAAAAATTCTTTGAGCTTCTAATTGAAGAAAACAAAAAAGGAGCTACCATACTATTCTCCTCCCATATATTAAGTGAAGTTCAAAAATTATGTAACAGAGTTGCTATAATTAAAGAAGGAAAAATAATTAAGCTAGAGAAAATAAGTACCCTTAAAGATAGTAATTATAAAAGATTCAAAATTGAAATAGATAGTACTATAGACATTAACCATTTCAAAATTAAGGGAGTAAGTGACTTAACTCTTAAAGATAATATAATAAACTTTTTGTATAAGGGTAATATCAACTTAATTATGAAAAAAATATCTGAAATTGATATAGCAAATGTTTGGATTGAGGAACCTAACTTAGAAGAAATCTTCATGCATTACTATGAAAAGGAGAGCTGAAAAATGAATATTTTTTTTCATGAACTAAAAGCTTATAGAAAATCCTCAATTATATGGGCATTAACGCTTTCAGCGCTAGCCATACTTTACTTAATAATTTTCCCCTCCTTTATGAAGGACGTTAATACAGTTAAAAAAATGCTTCTTGGTTATCCCTTACCAGTAAGGAATGCCTTAGGTTTGTCTATTGAAAGCTTTACTACTCTTATTGGTTTTTACTCCTTTGTATTTGGTTATATTATCCTTTGTGGAGCTATTCAAGCCATGAATATAGGTACTGGAATATTATCAAAGGAAGTAAGAGACAAGACTGCAGATTTTCTTTTAACTAAGCCAGTAAAAAGAAGTACTATACTTACAGCTAAGGTAGTAGCAGCTGCTGCTTCCTTGCTTATAACGAATCTTTATTATATAGTGATAGTTTTGATATGTGCCCTTATTATTGAGCCTAATACTTTATCTATAAAGCTATTTTTATTAATTTCCTTCTCTTTATATTTAATTCAATTAATGTTTATGTCCTTAGGTATTGTTATCTCAGTAATTGTACCAAAGATTAAATCTGTTTTATCAATTTCCTTATCCACTGTATTTAGCTTCTTTATCCTTAGTATGTTTGGCTCTGTAATAGGTGAAGCAAATATTAGGTATTTGACCCCCTTTAAGTACTATGATACTGCCTATATTATGAAAAATGGTAGCTATGATGTATCTTTTATTATAATTGAAATAGCTTTTATATTTATTGTCTTATCTGCGAGCTATATTATTTATAATAAAAAAGATATTCATGCTGTGTAAAAAGGAGACTTATTTATGAATGTGTTTATAAGAGAGATGAAAGCAAACAGAAAATCTTTAATCATATGGTCCATAGGCATATTGCTTATGGTTCTAAGTGGCATGGGCAAATTTACTGCTGCTACTTCTGGCGATGCTAATTCAACAAGTCAAATTTTATCTAGCATGCCCTCTTCTGTGAGAGCTATTTTAGGTATAGGTAATTTTGATGTATCTAAAGCCAGTGGTTATTACGGAATTATCTTTTTTTACTTAGTCCTCATGGCTACAATACATGCAGCTATCCTTGGAGCAAATATTATATCAAAGGAAGAGAGGGATAAAACTTCTGAATTCTTATATGCAAAACCTATGTCAAGAAGTAAGATAATAACTTCAAAGTTACTTGCCGCTCTAGTTAATCTTATTATCTTTAATCTAGTAACACTTTTATGTTCTCTAGGGATAATGGCAAAGCTTGATACTGTGGAAAATGTAACTGGTGGTATATTGATGCTAATGGTTAGTCTATTTATCTTGCAACTAATCTATTTATTTATTGGTACTGCTTTAGCAGCCCTGAGAAAAGAGCCCAAAGCTGCTACTTCTACCGCTACAACAATAGTTCTTTTTGGTTACATTTTATCTGTACTAATTGATTTAAATCAAAAGCTTATAAACTTAAAATACTTAACACCTTTCAAATACTTTGATACGAAAAATATTATATATGGTGGTAGCTTTGATGTAGCCACATTAATCCTATCCATCCTTATAATTGCCTTCACTCTATATATTACTTATAGCTTTGGAAACAAAAGAGACCTACTTTAATACACAAAATAAGATTTCTACCATTATCAGCATAAATTTTACAATAAAACATCATATTTTAAAAAATATTGTTGTAATTTGTAAAATGTAGATGTAGTATATACTTATTATTATTAATGGAGGTCTTATAATTGAAATCAGTAGGTATAGTAAGAAAACTGGATAGTCTTGGTAGAATAGTATTACCAAAAGAATTGAGAAGAACATTAAAGATAGAAATTAGCGATCCTATAGAGATATTTACAGAGGATTTCTCAATTGTCTTAAGAAAGTATACCCCAGCTTGTAACTTTTGTGGTGAAGCTTCCGATGTAATAAGTTTTAAAGAAAAATTGATTTGTAAAGATTGTTTAGAAGCTATAAAAAATATTTAAGGTGCTATAAAAGCACCTTTTTATTTTTAAATTTATTATGGATGGAAACATGAAGAATTTAAAATATTATTTTCTACTACTTGCTTTAATTTCATTAATTAATAGCGGCTTATTGGTTATTATGCCATCTACATTTAATTCTATCATTTTGATTACAACTTTCTTACTATTTACATTCCAAGCAAAAATTTTCTTTGCATTTTTATGGATAGATTTTACTAGCACTCTACTTATTATAGATTGCTTAACAGTATAAAAATCCACTTTATAATAATCCTCATAATCCGAAATAAAATTCATTAAATATCCAGTTATAATCTTTGCATTTAGTTCTTTAACATAAAGCAAATTTTTATAATCTAAAGATTGTACTACACATTCCTCTACAAAGTTATTTTCTTCTATTATCTTTACAACCTTACCAGAAAGACTATTGCCTTTTCCGTAGGATTTTAATTCTATTACTAACTTTAGTTTTCCTTTGCAAGTCCTGATTATTTCTTCTAAGCTGGGTATCTTTTCTTTTTTATATTTAGTAGAAAATAGATTGATTAAATTTAATTTTTCAATTTCATCAAGATTTAATTTGTTCACGGTTATATTTATTCCTGTTAGCCTTTTCAAGTACTTATCGTGCATAAGCACAACTGAACCCTCTTTAGTTTCTTGAACATCTATCTCTGCCCATTCTAACTTATTCTTTATATCACTTTTTATGGCACTCATTGAATTTTCTGGTTCATCTCTACAAATTCCTCTATGAGCAACCACTGTGATATTCTCAGCATTTTTATTAGTACTCTTTACAAAAGAAACTTCCCTAAAGGAATTAATTGTAATAAATGTAATTATAATAAGTATAAAATATTTTTTTATAGTTATCACCTCGTAACTTCTTCATAAAGGATTATATATATAACATGCACTTCCTAGAAGTTTAAAATACCAGGTATACTTAATAAAATTTAGCATAATTTGTTTGCAAAATAAAATCAAAATTTCAAAAAATAAAATAAAGCCTAGATCATTTTCTAAGCTTTATTTACTATACTCTAATTACTTATTTAACTTAATCTTATTGAGCAAGATAGGTTTGTTGGATATTATTTCATCCACATTTAATTCTAACATTTTGGTCATGTCATCATCATTATCCACAGTCCAAGCAAAAACCTTCTTATCACTTTTATGTATATCTCTAACAAATCCAGAGGTTATAATTGCTTGCTCAATGGTAAAAAAATCCACTTGATAAGTATCCTCATCACCCAAAATCATGTAAATTATATAGCCAGTTATAATCTTTGAATTTAACTTTTTAACATCTAATAAGCTTTGATAATCTAAGGAATGAATTACACATTCATCAATAAAATTATATTTCTCAATTAAGTTTACTACCTTAGTAGCCAGAGCTTCACCGTTTCCGTAAGGTTTTAGTTCAATTATTAGTTTGAGCTTTCCCTTACCAACCTTAATCACATCCTCTAAGGTTGGTATCTGTTCGCCTTTATATTTACTAGAATAGGAATACCCTAAATTTAATTTTTCGATTTCATCAAAACTTAAAATCTTTACAGTTTTATCTAAGCCCGTTAGCCTTTTCAAACTTTGATCATGCATTAGTACCACTGTGCCATCTTTAGTTTCCTGTACATCTATTTCTGCCCACTCAATTTTATTTTTTATATCACTTTTTATAGCACTCATGGAATTTTCAGGTTCATCAGTACAAATCCCTCTATGGGCTACAACCTTAACATTTTTAATGTTATTAATAATATTCTTTACAAAGTATATTGATCTTGTGCCGCTGATAATAAAAAATACAATAATAATAAGTACTAAATAGATTTTGTTTGTTTTGTAAAATTTTATTATTTTGTCTTCTAATGAATGTACTTTTGATATCTTTTTTATAGGGATATCCTCAAATACTAACTTACCTTCTAGCTTAACTTTTTGAGTAAAATAAAATTGAGTCGCTAAAATAATATTAATAGGATACATTAATATTGATATGATAAACAGTATAGGGCCTGCAAAGGTTGTAGTATAAAACTGAATGTCCGTACTATTAACTTTAGCTTTCATTATTACCATTATGAACAATAATATAAGCATTAAAATTAGTAATATTAAGCATATAATTAAAGCAGAAATAAAATTAACAACTAAAACCATTGCTCCAATTTTAGCTCTAGAGCCTTTTGTAAGTCTACTGCTTTTTTTCAAAGCCTTAGTGATGTTAAGCTTTTCTATTATAATGCCTTGAAAAACAAATATGTATTTAATATAAAAATAGTAAAGTAGAAACGCTACCAAAACATAAATTATTATAGATGTTTTAGTAGCATATATTGTATTCATTAAGAACTTTGGCACCTGAATATTATAACTATTACTCCAGCCAAAATTAAGGGCTTCATAAGGTATAATCAACAACATAAAGCCAATAATGAAAATAGTCCCAAAGCCTAAAATTTTAGGAAGTTTAGAAAGGGTTGAGCCTAAGGTGTCAATAATTCCAACTTTCCGGTGAAAATATTTTTCCTTTGAGATAATTATAATTACTCCTACCTCTATAAATATCAGCACCATTGAGAAAATGCTTATTAGTAAAATGCCTATAATGCCGTTTATACTGAATCCAAAGCTTATAAGTTGATTATTGGATATGTCTCTAAAGCCTATTGCTACCAAAATACTATTAAAAATATATATCAAAAATGGAATAAAAACAAAACTAGTTACTACTTTATAAATACTTTCAAATAGCAGGGCTTCCTCAAAGGAACTTTTAAAGATATGAAAACAAGCTTTTAATTCCTTTATAATTACCATAATATTATATTTCATAATTCCCCCATAAAAAAAACTTAATTACAATATATACCTACTACTAGTTTATCATATATTATTTACTATTATATCTTGAAACAAAAAATAAAATAGAGTCTGGTTGTTCTTCCAGACTCTATATATATTAAGGGGGGTTTATCTATGTGTTTATAATAGCTTTTTATTATGTCATGTATGTGTCAATAATATAAACATTTTATAAACAATCTCTAGTTGACTTAAATTATGTTCTTCTATGCCCGGATATCATGTCTACTATGAATATTATAGCTGCTACTACTAATAATATATGAATCATACCGCCACCTATTCTAAGCACCAACCCTAATAGCCAAAAAAACACTACAATTCCACCTAACCAACGAAGAAATCCCATATTAGCACCTTCCTTTAAATTGTATTTGTATCTTTAGATTTTAGTTTATGCAAATTAGGGTAGATATATTCGTCAAAAATATTTCCTTTATACTCCTGCTTCAAAGACTAAGATTTTCAAATCACTATTACTATTATTTTTTAAGCCATGTTCCCCATAGGGTTTATTTAAAATCACATCCCCTGGTGAGACCGCTTTTTCTTCTCCATCTACTTCCATGATACCTTGTCCCTCTAAAATTATATAAATTTCTTCATCATTGCCATGTCCATGTAGCCCTATAGAGGTTCCCGCTGGAAGAATGGTATAATTTATAAATCTAAGTTTACTTAATAAATCCTTATCCTCATATAACGATATATGCTTTAATACTCCTTCGCCACCATGGCAGTTAGGTTCATCCCCTAAATTAGCTTTAAGAAAATTTCTGATAGGCATTTTATCTTCTCCTCATATTTTTACTATTTTAGAACTCTTTAATGATATAATCGCAGCATTAATTATTGAAAAAGTTTTAATATTATCTTTAATGTCAGATTCACTAATTCGATCTTCTTTTAAGGATGAAATAAATTCATCTAATAAAAGACTTCTACTATCATCTAGGTTGCTTACTTTTATCTCAGTCTCGGATTCATTTTTGATAATATTTATTTTTCCATTTGAAAGCTTAAGTATGCCCTTTTCTCCTTCTATTCTCCAGTCCCCAAGCCAATCACTTTCATTCTTAAAGGAGGACAAGCTTCCCCGGTAGGAGACCTTAATCTCCTCTTCCATATCAATTAAAAGGTCTATACTTGAGTAGCCCTTATACCAGCTCCACTTTGGTGTCCAGGACCTAGCATACATAGTCTTCCCTTCAACGCTAGTAAGATATCTTAGCATATCCATATGATGTATGGTTACATCAAGCAAAAGAGGGTGCTCTAAATCCTTATGATAGTTAGTCATATAATGTTTTCTATTAAAGTCTATATATATAGAATCAATTTTCCCGATGACCCCTTCTAAAATAAGTTTTTTTGCTTTTCTAACAATATCGTTATATCTATAATTTTCAGCGATCATTATAGGTACTTTCATCTCTATAGACTTTTCTAGTATCTGCCATGCTTCCTCAAAACTCTCAGCAATGGGTTTCTCACTTAATATGGGAATACTATGTTCAAAGGCAATAAAATCAATTATCTTATGTATTCCAGGCGGAGTAACATTTAAAATAAAATCAGGCTTTAATTTAGTTAATGCCTCCTTTATATCAGTAAATGCCATAGCCTTCTCCATTCTAGGGAGCTCCATTGCTTTACTTAAAAGCTCTGAGTTTTTATCCACAATGCCTATTACCTCCAAGTCCTCCCTTTTCAATAATGTATCCTTAAGCCACCCAAAGCCAAAATCCCCAAGACCAATTTGAATAAGCTTCATAAAACGATCTCCTAAACTTTATTTTTTTGCACATGTTTATAACCATTTAGATAAAAATTTTATTACTTCCTTTCTCATTTCAAAGGTTTCTAAATGGGCTACCGGATATTTTAGTAGTTTAAAACACTCTTCCCCATTATCTGCTTTATAAGCCTTTTTTAGCTCCTCATTCACGATATCTAAGCCCTTTTCTGGAGTTAGCCTATCATAAATTCCATTTAGGCTTAATCGAGGTCTTGGACTAATTAGTGAATTAATTTGAGCGGTTGTAAAGTGCTTTAATAACCTTGGTACAAAGTAAGCTATAGAGTGTCCATCTATACCCTGAGCTTCTATTAAGGATTCGTAGTCTGTAAGGCAACAGATATCCACACATACCTTTATTCTAGTGTCTAAAGAAGATAACCACCAAGCCATGGTACTACCCATAGACATGCCTAAAGTAGCCATACGTTGTATATCAACATCAGGTCTTTTATAGAGATAATCAATAGCTCTCAGGCCGTCGTAGACCATCATTCCCCACATTACCTGGCCTCTCCAAAGCATCTCTTTAAATATTTCTTCTTCCGTTCTACCTCTTCTCTCCCCAAAGCCCCATTCATCTATACATAATATTGAATAACCTAATTCAGTCAATTCCTTTGCATAAGACTTCTTATACATGTAGGGAGCACTATTTAATAGCTCGTCCTTTCCAACATCATAAAAGCCCCCATGAGAATGATTAAATAGTATAACGGGGAGCTTACCTACTCTTCCTTTTGGCTTAATAAAATATGCTGGTACCTTCTCTAGTCCATTTAAATCTAATAACAGCTTTTCAATAATGAAGCTATCTTTTTCCTCTATATCTATAAGTTCTGAGGTTACGTCTTTGTTGCCCTTTGGTAAATCTCCTAAGAGGCCATAGAGTTCTTTTCTTCTTACTTCTTTTATCATATTTTTCTCCTCCATCATAAGTATGGTAAGCCGTTTATCAGTTATAATGAACAAACCTTTGTTAATACCTTTCCCTTAATTTCATTTATAAAGCTTTCATAATCATCAGTTTCTTCAAGGGTAATCTTTGAGAATTTTAGTACATTCACATAAAATTTAATATAAACTTCAATACAATTACATTTATATAAAATAAAATTTTTGCTCTCAATCTCATTTTTAATAGCCAACAATTTTGTTTTTAAAAAGTCTAAATCTAATTCTGCATTAAATTCTATAACCTTATCCCAACTTGTAGTATATTCAAACTTATAAGTATTTTCAGACACATTATAAAATAAAATGCCTAAATTGATCCATTCTTTTGAATAAATGGAGGGCTGATGGCTAAAGATTGAATATTTAATTTTTGCCATTTTAATTCCTCCTAAAATCATAATTTAATATTATACTGATAAACTTATCTATATTACTTAATCTATAATTTAGATACTCAGGCAAAACTATTTTTTCTTTTTCACCTATGTTCCAAGCGGGAGGAATTAAATTAACAATGCCTTCAAAAAACGATTTATTCAATTTGCTTTCAATTATAGCTTTGGTTTCTTCTAGCACAGATAAATTAATATCCATCGTTCTTCTAAACATTCCATAAATATATGCATTACCTTTCATTATTACTAAATCCTCTACATCCTTGTCCTCCATGCATTGGGTAAGAGAATAACTATCCCATATGCATTGCTTATTAAAGGTATGGGTATGATCTATTATAAAGAGTTCCTTATTTGACTTTGTAATATTTATTAGCAGATTACCTTTATTTCTATCTGCATTATAAATAAGGTGGTCAAAAAGCATTGTAAGCGGAATGAGTCTTTTATAGTTTTGTGCAAACATAATTATCTTATGGCTATTCACTACAGTCATATCTGATAAGTAAGTTGAAAAAAAGCCATAGCCATAATTTTCATCACTAAATTCAGAATCCTTATAAATAGATTCATTAACCTTTGTAAAGGAACCTATTTCACAAACCCCTGAAGGGGGAACATTTAAGCCTAATTGCTTAGCTATATAATAACTTATCAATTCATTGATTAGAACTCGATTACCCTGAAGGTTATTGAAGACTTTTACTACTACCTTTTTATCACCTGCCGTGGCAAGCATAGGTTCAGTACAACCATTCCCAACAAGTCTCTCAAGTTTATCAATTTTTAGAATATCCATATATAATCACCTCTTTTAATAGTCTTATTATAATCTAGTATCATTTTTTTTTCAATTTTAACTGTTCTATTTAGCTGCTTGCACTTCCATAATGTCTAAGCCCAAACTTCCAGGCGAATTGGCTTATAACAGTGAAAACTATACATATAATTATGGACATTATATATAAGCTGATCTTAAGGCTCGCAGTAAAAAACTCTGTAGGTATTGTAGCCATTAGTCCATAAGGGAGTATTACAAAGAAAATCAACTTACTTATACCCCTATATGCTACTCCTGGGACTCTAAAGCTGAAATTTACCATTTCATTCTCAAACTCCTGAAGTGAGTCTATTTTAATAAACCAAAATGCAGATGACCTGATGATCACCATTAAGTCATACATTAGTATTAACATTATTATGATTAAAAATATATACCCTGATAACTTCCCTATATTAAGGATAATTCCAAGCTTACTACTACTATAAACTAGCATAAGGATTCCAGGTACAGTTAAGAGTAAAGAACCAAAGTCCATATTTTCAAAGGATACAAAAAATAAGGTGTTAATTGGTTTAGTTATATATATATCTAATTTACCTGTTCGGATCTTTTCAGGTATTGCAATAACTCCAAAAAAATAGGTACACATGTATAAGCTATCTAGAACCGTAAAGGTTCCTACAAAAAATATCATTTGATACTGATTCCAACCATTCAAGTTAGTAATTTGAGAAAACACCGTTTTAAATACTCCAATTTGAATCATAAAGACTGTAAGGTCTACAAAAAATCCTGCCCAAAAGCTAAAACTATAGGCCATCTGTCTGTTTATCTTAAATTTTAATAAGGTTGTGCAGAATTTAAGATATCTTAATACTTTCATATTCCCACTCCTTCATAGGACTTAATTAACCCTTTATAGAGTTTTAAATCAACAAATAAAATTAACATATTCCAAAATAATAAGGTAGCTAAGGCAACTGGTATCTCCTCCTCTTTTCTCCCAATGAAAAGCATTACTGGTAGATAGTATATATAATAAAAAGGAAATAACTTCATAGCATTTTGTATCCAAATTGGTAGTAGGGATAACGGAATAAGCGTCCCCGTCAAGAATTCAACTATATTGTTTCTTATCATATTTAAAGGACCAATATCTATAAATTTTAAGCTTAATATTGCAATAGAATAACTAAAAAGCACTAGAAAAACAAGACCTAATATATTAATTCCCATACCCCAAAATAATAAATGTAAGTTTACGGTTAAAACGAAATAGTTATGAAAGATTAAAGTGCAAATACAAGCGGCAAATAAGTTTATTCCTAGAATAAAAACAGTTTTTGAAAAGCTTGAGGCAACAAAATACCATATGGGTTCTATTGGCTTCAAAAGATATTTAGTAAATTGTCCTTCCCTTATCTCTCCAGATAGCTGCCATAAAATTGAATCAGAACAATCTAACCTTTTCAAAAATGAGGAAGCTATATAGTAGGTAATCATCATACTAAGTGTAAAAGTGCCTACTTCTTTTTTATCTAAAAATATTGCAGACCACATTATATAAGCAAGGATAACTCTAAGAAATGATACTATTACTCCTATAAAAACATCAAATCTATAAGCAATCTGAGCCTTAAAGGTAATTATTACAACTTCAAAGTATTTCTTCATATAATGTTACCCCCTACTTTAAAGGTATACATCTTTTCTATAACACTTCCAATCTCTTCCTCCAAGATACTTATATCCTCAATATCATAATTCATCATAAGACTTTGAAGTGTTGACTTTACCAAGGACTTTTTAACTTTTATAACTGCCTTGTAAGGGCTCTTTTCTATCCACTCTCCCTCTATATCAGTTTTAATTTCAGTATAGACTGGAAAGGATATGACAATAGTCTTGTACTCATTATACTTTTCAAGAAGGGCCTCAAAACTTCCATCATAAATTTTCTCACCGTGATTTACTATCACACATCTTTTACATAAATGCTGAATGTCCTCCATATAATGACTTGTAAGTATAATAGTTACCCCTAAATTTTCATTCAAATCCTTCAAGAATTTCCTTATCTCCTTTTGTGCAATAGAATCTAATCCAATTGTAGGCTCATCCAAAAAAATAATTTTAGGATTATGCAGCAATGCAGCTATAAATTCCATTTTCATTCTTTCACCTAAGGATAGATTTCGCACCTGTACCTTTAATATATCTTCTATTTGAAGAAGTTCTGTGAAATATGAAAGCTTTTTTCTATACTCAATTTCAGATATGCCATATATTTCTTTGTTTAATTTAAAGGAATCAATAGCAGGTAGATCCCACCAAAGCTGGCTTTTCTGTCCCATAACCACTGCAAAATTCTTTTTGAAGCTATCCTTTCCCTCCATAGGTTTATACCCAAGAACTGATACCTCTCCAAAGGTTGGATATATTATTCCAGTAAGCATTTTAATAAGCGTAGTTTTACCCGCCCCATTTGGACCTATAAGCCCTATGAACTCCCCCTCTTCTATTTGTAAATCAAAATTCTTTATTGCTATTTTTTCTAGCTTCTTTTTTTTGAATAAATTTCTTATACTCCCCTTAACTCCTTCTTCTTTTTCAATTATTTCATAAATTTTAGTTAGTCCTTTAGTTGTAATTGCTGACATACAAATTACCATCCTCTCAATATTTATATAAAAAAAGCCGCAGATGAATAAACCATCTGCGGGTATAAAAAAAACAGGATCCTAGTCCTGCTAATTGTGATTTGAATAATAAATAAAATCAATAATATTATTTTTATTGATTATTTCGTGCAGTCTGTTAGGTTTTCTTAATTTAGTAAAAGGAAACACAAATAAAGAGATAAATCCCTGTAAATTTTAACCTTTTACCATTATTCTATTAAGAATTAATTACCCTAACAACTATTGATTTCAAAAAAACACAACCTTTTATATTAAATTTTGCTTTACTCTTTTATTTTAATTCTGCATATATATTATGTCAAGGTAGGATTTGACTATAGACATTCCTTACCTGAAGCACCGCTTATCCATATGTAATATTTAGGAACTATAAATAATAAATATTAATAGTATACGGTTTAGGAGGACTTATGAATAAAAGCAGTTTCGTTAAGAATTCTTTTATATTAACTTTATCAAATTTAGCTACTTATATATTAGGTTTTATCTTTTCCATTGCTTTATCAAAACAATTAGGACCAGAAGGTATGGGACTATATGGGCTGGTTAGGCCACTATATATGGTTTTTACATGTCTTGCCTGTGGTGGCTTGGTGACAGCAGTTTCAAAAATATCTGCAGCATATTATGGTAGAGGAGATTATAAAAATGTAAAAAGAACAATAAAGACTTTATTGCCTATTACTTTTTTATGGTCAGTATTTATAGCCGTTTTATTATTCCTATTTTCTTCTACTATTGGTACATACATTATAAGAGATGCCAGAACTATAAATGCATTGAAATTATTATGTCCTGCCATTGTTTTTGTTGCAATTTCTAATTGTCTAAAGGGATACTTTTACTGTACTTTTCAAGTTAGTGTTCCAGCAATTATAGATATTTTTGAAAAAGCTATTAGAATAGTTATTTTAGTTACTATCGTTAGCAGCCTAAAACTTGTCAATGTTACCACTACCGTTACTGGTGCTTATTTTGCTTTATGTATAGGTGAATTTATATCTTTTATACTACTCTATGGATACTATAAATTTAATATAAAAAAGATTCCTTATACAATAAATAAAGGTGAAAGTAGAGCCCAGCTTTTATTTAATACAATATCTATTTCTTTTCCTTTACTCCTGACAGGATTAATAGCATCTCTGCTCTCAACTTGTTCTGCCTTAATTATACCTAGCCGACTGGTAAGTTCAGGGATTGAATATAAAGTTGCTTTGGGCATGCTTGGTAAATTCAACGGTATGGCTAAGAATATTGTATTTTTTCCAATGGTAGTAATTGAATCTATTTCACTTATTTTGATACCTGATTTATCAATGAATTTAAGTAAAAAGCATTTTAAATCTGTTGACACTCGTATATCTAAAATCCTAGAGTTATCTTTTCTTTTGGGGATTACTACCATGATAATAAGTCTGTGCATAGGTGACAATTTAGGATTTATGCTTTATAAAAGAAATGATTTAGGAAATTATATAAAGTTTGCTTCTTTAGCCGCACCTATTTTTTATACTGCCTCCACCACTTTTGGAGTCCTTAACGGTCTTGGCAAACAGAAAATTCTATTAAGAAACTCAATCATAGTTTCTTTAGTAAGGATACTTCTTTTATATATTCTTACCGCAATCCCTTCAATAAACATTTATGGATATGGAATAACAATGATTGTAACTTCCTTAATCTCACTAATTCTTAATCTGTATGAGATTAAGAAACTATCTCACTTAAAACTCAACTTTTTTCATTATATATTTGATTGTTTAATAGCTTCATTTACATACTTTATATTGGTTATCTTAACAAAAATATTGTCTACTAATTGGTCAGTACTTAGTAACATATTGATAATACTTTTAGGTTTTATAATTATGTTTCTATTTAGAAATACATTTGGAAAGGGGAAAACTAAAACTCAATAAAAAAAATTAGGATTTCTCCTAATTTTTAATGTCATAGACTTATGTAATGATAATTCACTATTTCTTTGCCATGGCTTTTGAAGCTTCTTTAATAGTTGTAAGCTTATATTCTCTACTACTTCTTGTAATACCTATTAGATCATACTTTATTCCCTTAATATGATTAACAAATCTTTCCATGGACTCCAAACAGGATATTGTTCCATTACCTGATCCACCAGCAGCTGCAACACATATTATTGGTTTCCCAGCCAGTATATTTTTATCTCCCTTAATTGCTTCGCAGCGTCTTAACCTATCAATAAAGTTTTTGGAGGCTTCACTCATTTCTCCCCAATACACGGGAGTTATTATAACAAGGCCATCTGCCTCTTTTAATTCCCCATGAAGCTTTTGAAAATCATTTTCTACTTGGCAATAATGTCCATCCCTACAGGTACCCCATCCATTGCCACAAGCAATACAGGACGGTATATTTAAGTCATTAAGGCACACTAAAGTAACCTTTGCTCCACCTAGTTCTGCGCCTTCTACAGCTGCCAGGCCACAAGCTGCTGTTAAGCCATCCTTGTTAGGACTTGATGTTAATATAGTAATATTCATTTTATATTTCTCCTTTATTATATTTAATAAAATTATTTATTCAATTTCAGAGGTGCACTTAGGGCATCTTGTTGCTTTAAGGTCTATTTCGCTAAAGCAATACTTGCATTTCTTAGTTGTAACCTCTTTTATTATCTCTTTTTTCTTTGAAATCCTATTTAATTGTTTTATAACTAAAAATATTGAAAAGGCAATAATTAAAAAATCTATTATATTATTGATAAACAGCCCATAATTTAATGTGCCTACTCCTGCTGCTTTAGCTGCATCAATGGTTTTATATTTAACATTTCCAAGTGACAGGAATAGGTTAGAAAAGTCAACCCTTCCAAGTACTAAGCCAATCAAGGGCATTATAATATCACTAACTAAAGATGTTACAATTTTACCAAAAGCTCCTCCGATTATAACCCCTACTGCAAGATCTATAATACTGCCTTTCATAGCGAATTCTTTAAATTCCTTAGACATTTTTTCTTCTCCTAATTATTTAGTTATTAGATTGAGCCATGCATTAGTTATAAGAGCATGTCCAGCTTGCGTAAGTATATTTCTATAAGAATCTTCAAACTACTTAGCTGAAGTTAGGCCATTACTATCATATCTTCTCCAGGTATTCTCCAAATCTATGATTCTATCTCTCCCTTCCGAATTAATTTGATTACCCTCTTATAATAGCTTTTTATATAATAAATTAAAAGCTAAAACGAACAAATTAACTAAAAAGTCTATCATTAGAATATTCAGTATCCCACATATCTGTTGGAGCCCACATTTCTTGAAAACCAGGCATCAAATGTTCCTTAATTACTTCATCGTTTATATCATCAAAACCCAGACCAGGTTTATTAGAAATTGGTATAAACCCATTTTTAATAACCTTGCCATCATAGCCAATGATAATATCATCCCACCAAGGTACATCCGGTGCATTAAATTCGGTTGCTATAAAGTTTTCTGTTGCTACGCCCATTTGAGCAGTAGCTAAGGCTGCAACTGGAGTTTCGCACATATGGAGTACCATTCCAACATGGAAGCGCTGTGCTAAATCGCCAATCTTCTTAGTTTCATAAATTCCAGAGGAGCATATGTCAGGATGAATGATTGGAACAGCCCTGTTTGTTATAAGCTCTTCAAAGCTTTCAAGCGTTGTTAGATCCTCTCCTGTTGCTAAAGGCGTTGTGGTCATTTGAGATAACCGTTTATATTCTTCTGTATAGGTACATGGCAGCATGTCCTCTGCCCAAGATAAATTATATTTCTCCAGCCTTCTCAGAAGACGCACTGAATCCTCAAGATTCAAATAGCCTAAATGATCTATGGCTAGTGGTATTTTATAACCAAGCTTTTCTCTCATATGACTAACTTCTTCTTCATATCGATCCAGCCCCCTCTCTGTCATTCTAAACATAGTATAAGGAGATTGTGTATTAACTAAATCATATGCCCTATTTCTTTTTTCATACTCTGGTCCAAACTTCATGTCCCTGTGATGTTTTATATATTCGAAATTATACTTAGCTGCTTCTCTGAATTCCTCAATATAATTACCTGGTGCCGAAATAAGTTCTTCCTCGGGATATCGCAGTTGTAGGCTTTCTACTCCTAAAACTGCTTTCACCATTGTATATCCACCTTCATCAACAAAGCCTTTTAGACGTTCTCCCATGGAATAACCATCACCCTTAAGACCAGGTGTATTTATTCCTAAATCACAATATACACGTGCAGAATCTCTAAACTTTCCTCCAAGCATTTGGTATATAGGAACACCATAGGCTTTGCCTGCCAGATCCCAAAGGGCTAACTCTATGCCTGCTGCGCCACCCCCCTGTCTTGCGGGTCCCATAAATTGTTTGATTCTGCGAAAAAGCTTATCTACGTTACAAGGGTTTTCACCTAAGAGACGTCCCTTAAGCATAGCTGCATAGGTTTGACTACTAAAATCTCTTAGTTCTCCTATACCTATGATCCCTTGATTAGTATAGATTTTTACCAGGATACAATGCATAGGCGCACCGGTTAAATGGGTAAAGCGTATGTCTGTGATTCTAAGATTAGATGGACTTGAATAAGTACTCACATGATTTAAAGTCGATTCAAAATTATCTTGCATATTTTGTTACCTCTTTAATTTAAATAATTTTAAAATTGTAAACTAGCACAATTTATTTTTATATTACCAAGCAATATGATCAGGGTCTGGAATTTCGCTTCCCAAAATAACTATTTTATTTAATAAATCAATATCATTTTTTTCAAGGGAAAAATCAAATACTCTTGTATTGTCTATAATTCTACTTGCAGTAACAGACTTTGGAAGTGGTAGGAAGCCTCTATCTAAAGACCAACGAATACATATTTGAGCAATAGATTTATTATATTTTTTTGATAGTTTTTCCATAACCTCATTACCGAAGATTGATCCAGATGCAAGGGGACTCCAAGCCTCTAGTAAGATCCTATGCTCCATACAATACTTTACAATTTCCTCTTGAATTACACCAGGATGAAGCTTAATTTGATCTACCATTGGTAGAATTTTTGCTGTCTTTGTTAAAGCCTCTATGTGATGAGGTAGAAAATTACTAACTCCAATCGCTTTAATTTTCCCTTCTTTATATAATTCTTCAAAAGCTCTCCACGTTTCCGCATTCTTTTCTTCCCAATTATTTTTAAATTTAACTGGTATAGGCCAGTGAATCAAATATAAATCTAGATATTCTAGCTTCAAGTCTGCAAGGGTTTTTGCAAAAGCTCTTTTAGTTGATTCATAACCATGCTCCGCATTCCATAATTTACTTGTTATGAAGATGTCCTCTCTTTTTATGCCACTGTTTTTAATCGCTTTACCAACACTAACCTCATTTCCATAAGCTGCTGCCGTGTCAATATGTACGTATCCCGCTTTTATTGCTTCCTCTACAGAGGCTATTGCTACTTTTCCATCAGGTGTTTGCCAGGTTCCAAATCCAACACATGGGATTTTAACACCATTACTTAATACATACGAATCTTTTAAACTTTTCATAAATACCTCCATTACTTTAATTTAATAATTTTATTAATCTTAAACCTATTGCCAGTCTAAACCTATATTATGAATATTTTATTTTAATCTGTAAGAAACAAAGGCAAGTGTCTTACTATCTGGAGCCCAAGAATTAACATTCAAAGTTCCTTGCCCGCCAAATAGCTTCACAAGAGTTCTAAACTCGCCACCTTCTGCTGACATCAAGCGAATCTCAACATTCTTATTAGGTGGATGAGAACCTGCTTCAACATCGCCTTTCTTGTAGGTTATGTATGCAACTAATTTTCCGTCTGGGGAAACATGCCCAAACCAACTGTTGGACTCATCAAAGGTTAATTGAATAGAATTTGATCCGTCCATTTCCATATGCCAAATCTGCATAAGCCCAGTTCTAGTAGAATTAAAATATATGTATTTGCCACATGGGGAATATTCTGGTCCATCATCTAAACCAGGTATGTTGGTTAACTGTGTTTCATTTCCTCCGATTACTGGAATTGTGTAAATATCATACTGTCCGTTTCTTTCTCCACAAAAAGCAAGTGTACTACCATCTGGTGACCATCCATGTAGATAACTTGGTGCCATAGGTGTAATTAGAGTTGGTTCTCCACCTTCTATTGGGAATACATAAATTCTTGATTGACCATCCTCTAAGGTATGATGACTAACACCAATTTGTCTTCCATCTGGGGATATGAGATGGTCATTGTTACAGTCCACAGTAATTCCTGAATAAATCTCAGTACTTACCTTTGTTGCTAAGTTAAAGGTATAAATACGTCCGTTGCTATTATATACTAGGTATTTTCCATCTTGGGTCCAATTAGGTGCTTCAATTAAATCCTCAAATTCTGCCATTACAGTTCGTGCACCTGTTTTAACATCCACAGTTTCTAACATACTGATGACATTTCGTATTTCCCGTTTATGAGGTTCAGTAAGAACTTTCATATTATGTCTCCTTTTCTAACTAGTTATTTCCATATTGTATGGATCTCACCTTTAATTATATCACAATATTTTATTGGGGAATAATTAACTTACTTGCTAGTTCACTAATTTAACTGAAAATGTATAACTCCACAATCAGACTGAGCCCATATTCCGTGTCTGGCCTCATCCCCGCTTCTGACTCTATCAATTATATAATGTTCTTCTTCATCAAAATGCCCTTCAGTAATCTGAATATAATCTGTATTATTTGCTTGAAGACTGCCACTTGCAAGAAGGATTGGAATATGACCATCTACTGGTTCAGGTCTATTGAAAAGCAATCGAATCTTATGACCAACCAGATAAAAATCATTTTCATCTACTTGAATAAGTATTCCCCTGGCTTTTTCAACCTTAGAATCATCAATGCCCTTACCTTCTTCAAATATGTCATTTAAATGGTGATAATCCATGACATTCCAGCCATAGCCGTTACCCGCATAACAAACTTTGCACTTCCAACCTTGAAGCTTCAAATACCTTCCTTCTTCACCAGTATGTTGAACAAGAGAATGAAGTTTATTTGTTCCTTCATATTTAAAGAGAAGATGATCTATAGCTGATAGCATATGCATAGAACGGCTCATAATCTCTCCCCTTTCAGTAACAGCACCTTCGTTATCAAGAACATCTTCCGTACCAAAAATATGATAACCTATAGCACCTTTTTCCCCTATTGCATAAAACATTAAACTTGCGTTTAGATTAGCAGCAGCGGATTCAGGAACGTAAAGCGGAAAACCAAGTTCCGGGTGGGAATATGTATCTGAAACCTCATAGTGTCGGTTAAGCTCTCCTTGATAATTATCAGGTGCTATTGTATCCAGACTTTTGCAGGCACAATACCAAATATCAAGAGCTTTAATTACAGCACAACCTGAAGGATAATCTAAGCCAGCAAGGTCCCAACCACTCCCTTTTGTTCCACCATCAAGCCATACGTTGGTATAAAGGAATATATCATATATTTTCTTTCCCTCAAATGCTATAGAATCTATGTAATTTGCTATAGACCATGCAGTAACAGCTTCAGCTCCAAAGCTGCCAAAGACTTCTGCCCAGTTTCCAGATAATTTGCTACAATTTTCCTTCCAATAACCTGCAAGCGTACTACTGCTATGTTCATTGGCATATTGTATAAGTTGATTGGGAACCTTATCTTGGTAGGCAGCTTGTCCAATTGGACTGAAATCACGCTTAGTTCCCCCTATTATCCCTGCCTCATTTTCTATTTGCACACCAATAACTGTCTGTTCTGAGCCGTCAAATTCCTTAAGAAGCTGCATCAGTTTACAGAAAGCTTTACAATCAGCCTTCCAATTCTCTTTACTGTGACTTGAAAGAACTGAAGTAACTGAGCCATCAAAACATATAACCCTTTGAAAACGCTCCTTGTCTTTTTTTACCCACGCCGGAGAGTACTCCATAGTTCCATTCTTCCAAGTCGCAAACCATAGTAATATCAGTTTGAGATTTTCTTTTCTTGCCTCAAGAATTAAATCCTTTACATAGTCTATATTAAACTTATCCTCTTCTGCTTCGAATGCATCCCAACATATAGGTGTAGCAACTGTATTTCCTCCAAGAGCTTTTACGCTTTTCCAAGCTCTTTCCATATCCTTTAGTACATAGCTTGATGAGTTATGGGTTTGTCCTCCTAAAGAGAGAAATGGCTTTCCTTTAACAGTAAATTTTGAATGTTTACTCATAAATAACCTCCAATCTATTTTTCACTCCATAGACTTTCGTTTTCTTCCATAAACTTTAGGATATCGTTTATACCTTTTATGCCACTATTCGCACCTACAGACATTACACAATGGGTTCCAACAGCATTAGCAAACTTACCACATTGATATAAATTCCAACCTTTGACGATTCCAGTAAGAAAACCAGCAACAAAAGAATCTCCAGCACCAGTTGTATCTGCAGCTTTTATATAGGTATATGTAGGTATTGTGAATTTCTCTCCTTGATTTGATTTAATAAAGCAACCCTCAGTGCCAAGCTTTATAACTACTAATTTCACCCCTCTTGAAAGGAATAAATCTGCCATCTCCTCTACATTATCCGTACCACTCAGCATTGAAGCTTCCTCAATGCTGGGTATAAATAAATCAAGATATGGTAAACATGGCCCAATTAGATCCATCCATTTTCCAGTTGAATCCCAGGCAGTATCCAATACTGTATATATCCCTTCAGCTTGAGCTTTTTTAAGTACTCTTGATGTTGGCTCTCCATCAAAATTAGGCATTAAAAGTGCTCCTGCTATAAACAAAACTTTAGCCTTTTTTATAACGCTAAAGTCTACATCCTCTTCACAGAACTCCGCATTGGCACCTAAGCAATGAATAAAGGATCTCTCACCCTGATTGTTGACAAGAACAATAGAAGCAGAAGTTTTAGCTCCATCTTCTCTTCGCAAACCATCAATATTCACACCGTACTTATTCAATTCTCCATCTATAAGCTTTCCAAAACCGTCATTTCCAATCTTGCCTATTATCCCAGTCTGGATTCCTATTTTGGCTAGATCAATACCAGTGTTTGCAGCGCAACCTCCTACATACATCTCCAATTGTTCAACAAGTTGCAATTTTCCAACACCAGGAAGCCGGTTTACTGGTTTAGCTATCACATCCGCAACCAAGATCCCCAAGCAAATTACATCAAGCATCCAATAACCCCCCTCTTAAGCTTTATTATTACTTCCAAATAGACGCATTTTCCCTTTGATCTCTTCTTTAATTCCCAGAACAGTTGCGTTGATAAGTTCTGGATAACTAATTTTATTGTTACTTTTATTTAACTCTACTCTAATTGTTTCAATCGCAGCCAAGGACATATCAGTAAAAATATTCACCTTACTGATTCCGGCTTTGATACAGCTTTTAAAGTCATCCTCGGATAGTCCAGACCCACCATGTAATACTAATGGAACATTGACTGTGGCTTTGATATCTTTTAACCTATTCAAATCCAATTTGGGTTTTGACCTATATTCACCATGCGCGGTTCCAATAGCTATTGCAAGGGCATCTATACCCGTTCTCTGAACAAAATCTGTTGCTTGGACAACATTAGTATAATATGCCTCTTGAGCATCATCTTCTCCACCTTCTGCTCCCCCAACATGTCCCAATTCTGCTTCCACTGAAGCTCCTAAAACACTAGCTATTTTTACTAATTCTGCAGTTTTTGAGATATTATCTTCATATGGAAGTGTTGAGCCATCAAACATAACTGAGGTAAAGCCCAAATGCATTGCTTTGACTATTAGGTTAAATGTCATTCCATGATCGAAATGAACTGCCACAGGAACCTTAGCTTCCTTTGCTGCTTTCACCATTATAGGAGCTAAGGTATCAAGTGAGCCATAGGGAATATGTACTTCTGCAAGACCTATTATAACTGGTGACCTTTCTTCCTCAGCTGCACCGATTATTGCTCTAACCATCTCTAGATTAATAGTGTTAAACATACCAACACCATATTTCTTTTTGTCTGCGTCTTTTAATATTTCTTTTAACGTTACTAATGACATCTTTACAACCTCACTTTTCAATATTCAACTTTTTTAATATTTATCGATTATTTATTAACTCGATTTTATCATATTAGTGTGATATTTGCAATATGGCTTGAATTATGTTACAATTATAATTACATTATGTACATAGTCAATGCAATTATTGCATCTATTGTTACAAATGCAAACATAATATTAATTTTTAAAAAGGGGTTTTAAGGTGAATAACGAAAGAAAAAATGAAATATTAACACTGATTAAGAAAGATAAGGAAGTACGCTTAAGCGACTTAACTAAACTATTCCCTTATGTATCGGAAATGACTCTAAGACGCGATCTTGACTTTTTAGCCAACAAAGGCTTAATTTTGAGAACACATGGTGGTGGAAAAGAAATTAAAGCAACTCCAATAATAGATGCTTTTAACTTTGAGAACCGTGTTACCAATAACATTGTTGCCAAGAACAATATTGCCAGCTGTGCAGTAAAACTCTTGGAGGAGAATAGATCTATATATCTGGATGCAGGAAGTACATTGTTAGCCTTCGCCGAGCAGATACCTGACATATGCCTTTTTATTGTTACAAATGCTCCAAATATAGGAATTGAGGTTGCAAAACGAAATAATACTGAAATTGTTTTTCTTGGTGGAAGTATGAACAAATCAGCACTTTCCGTGACGGGTTCACTTACTTCTGATAACTTAGATAAAATAAATATTGACATAGCTTTTATGGCCGCGGGAGGCTTCTCTATGGAAAACGGCTTTACTAACGCCTATATCAATGAATGTGAATTAAAGCGAAAAGTAATAAAATTAGCAAAGAAAGTTTATGTTCTGTTAGATCAATCCAAGCTTGGTCGTAACCTACCCTTTACTTTTGCAAACTTGGAAGACGTAGATGCAATCATAACAGATCATAAATTGCCTGAAAAACTCCATGATTCAATTACTTCAAAGGGTATCGATGTATTTGTATCCAAATAATGTGATAGTTAATAATAGAAAGATGATCAAATTCCAAACTTTGAAATTTGATCATCTTTCTATTTTTATCATTATAATTCTAGAGATATTTTTTACATTCTTCAACATTTCTTTGCTCGAAATCTAATAATTGCTTAGCTAAATCAACAATTTCTTTATCAGCATCTGCATATTCCTTTATCTTTTCTGTTATGTCTATAATGCCCATTGTACTTCCTTGAATTAGCATTTTAGAGATATGTGCGGGGGTCTTATATCTTAAAGTTTTCAAATTAATCATAAAATGAGATGACATTTTAGAAAGAGTATTAATATCTTTAGCTTCTTTATTATTATCCTTCAATTTTTTATCCACTAAATTAAAAATCATTTTATATTCATCAAATTGAGATTGTAACATTTTTTTGTATGCCTCATCCTTAGAAATTGTAATAAGTTGGTTAATTGTGATCTTTCCCATTTCAGAATTCTGATGTATATAATTTAAAAGCTCTGAATTTTTGTTCATTAAACTCATCTCCTATGATTAATCTTTAACAAATCAGAAGTATGTTCACGTGTCTGCACATATTCCTACTTATATCCATTTTCTTTATCTATTGCTTCCTGCTTAATTTCTTTTTTCATAGATCTAAGAGCAGTCTCTCTTCTTTCATTTTTCGCTTCAAGATTTTCTTTAGTTTTTTCATCATCAGTGATTTCAATCATATCATCCGCAAGTTCACTGTTTTTATTAGTCTTGTCAATATTGTATTGGATTCTTTCAACATTATCTGTTCTATCATCTGGTTTATTTAGCATAATCTCTAATCTCCTTTAATATTGATATTTTCTTTATTATGTCTAAAAAAATATTTATTAATACATTTAAAATTACTAAATAAGTCTAGTAAATTCATATGTTGAGCTTTTTTAGAATCATATTTTCCTATTCTAAATGCAAATTCCACTGAAGGACCTATTGCCACTGCCAATAGAAGTGTCCCAATTCCAACTGGTCCTCCCAAAATAATTCCTATTATCAAAGCAGTAATTTCTATATCTCCTCTTATAAGCCAAACTGGTCTGTTTAACTTAATTACAAGCCCTTCCATTAATCCATCTCTTGGTCCAGCGCCAAGTTCAACTTTTAAATAAAAATATGTAGCAATCCCCATGATTATTATAGCTAATAAAAGCATTAGTATTTTACCTAATATGTTATCTGGTGTTTTTAATATTCCTGTGTTATTTATTAAATCAATGAAAATGCCGATAAAAAACATATTTAATATGCTTCCGATTCCAGGAATTACCCCAAGAAAAATCGATATAATTATTATCCCAAGACCCACTAGCTCTGAGGTTTGTCCCAAAGAAAGAATGGAATGATTAACAATACCCATATGAAAAACATCCCAGGGACTCATTCCAAGCTTTGAATAAAGCGCTAAAAGTATTGCCACAGCGTATAAAAAGAAGCCAAAAAATAAGGAAGGCATTTTGAGTAATAATTTTAACCATATATTTTTGTTGTTTTTTATCATTATTTCACCATCTCAATGTATCTATTTTTATAGTATCTATTTCTATAATTTCTGTTTAACGTTATGGAAATTATATCACATTTCTATGGAATATATAACCTTTTAAAATATTTTTATTCATAAGTTAATAATAGTTATTGACATCATACTGTGTACACTCTATAATCACAGTATAACGGAGGTGATGTTTTGAATATTGTGGTGTCCTTCTTTTCGGAAGAACCAATATATGAACAAATATTAAACCAGATTAAAGAACTTATATTAACTAGAAAATTAAAATCAAGTGAACAATTACCTTCCATAAGACAATTAGCAAAGGACTTAAAGGTAAGTGTAACTACCGTAAAACGAGCTTATGAGGAGCTAGAAAAGGAAGGAATAATCGCTACCTTGCATGGAAGAGGATGTTATATAACAGATGTAAATATTGAAGAAATAAAAAAGAAAAATTTGGCCACATCAACTGAGAGACTTAAAGATCTAGTTAAATTTTGCACTTCCTGCGGCATATCGAGAAATGAGCTAAAGGAAATTTTAGATAATATTTATGAGGGGGAACAATAAGATGTCAGATAACGCTTTACAAATATCAAGTTTATATGCAAACATAGGTAAATTCTCACTTACGGATATTAATATAAAACTTAAAAAAGGAACTATAACCGGTTTTGTAGGTAAAAACGGTGCAGGTAAAACTAGTTTAATAAAAACTTTAGTTGATATTATACCAAAGGCAAAGGGAGAAGTTTTATTCTTTGATAAGCCACTTTATAAAAATGAAAAAGAAATAAAGCCCAGACTAGGTATTGTATTTGACAAGCTTATCTATGCTCAGAATGTGAAGGCTTATACAGTTATGACAACTATTTCTCCTTTTTATCCAAATTGGTCCACGAGAAAATTTAACGAACTTATGGAAAAATTCGAACTAGATAAAAGTGAAAAATTAAATCACTATTCTAAGGGTATGCAAATGAAATTCTCCATAGTCTTAGCTCTTTCCCATAATCCTGATTTACTTATATTAGATGAACCTACCTCAGGACTTGATCCAGTTGCAAGAATTCAAGTTTTAGATCTCTTATATGACATAATTCAAGATGAGGAAAAAACAATTTTCTTTTCTACACACATAACTTCAGATCTTGATAAAATAGCAGATTCTATAATAATGATTGAAAAAGGGGAAATTCTATTTTCGGAAGAAAAGGATAAAATGTTGGAAACCAATTTTTTAGTTCATATAGATAAGGAGGCTATGAATGATGAAATCAAAGCTTTATTTATAGGGCTAAAAGAAAATAGTTTTGGATTTGTAGGGCTAATTTCAGATAGGGAAAATTTAACACTTATTCCTAACGCGAAAATAACTAAACCTACTGTGGAAGATATTATGATATACAGAGGTGAAATGTAAATGACGGATACAGATCGATATTATATCAACATAAACAGTAAATCCTTCATGATAACAAATATACCTTCTGCAATCTTCGTTATTTATATTTTTGGTGGTTTTAGTATATTTAGCATAGCCTATTATTTAATAATAATATATATAAATGCTTCTAGATATTTATTTTTAGATAAATCAACCTTTAATAAATATGATAGCTTAAATGGACTTCTCATTCTACCCTTCTCAAGAGAGGATATATATAAAACTTATATATAAATGATGTTTATATCAGCTGGAATTTATACGGTCATCGGAACTTTAGCAGATATTCTAAGATATGTATTTAGAAATAGACCTTCAATATCTGTAAATGGAGCTCCGATTCTAACCAGTATGATAACTAAAACTGGATACTATCTATTAGATTTAGCTACCTTATTTATACTTCTTATTTTTCTTGTAAAGCTCATTAATAGCTTCTCTGCTAATTTTTTTAGAACAATGAAAATCGACATGCTACTATGGATCATCTTTAGTATTATAATAAATAGTTTTTTTGTTCTAGATCCAAGGATATCACTTTTAAAACAATATGTATATTTAGGTATTTCAACGCTTCTAACAATAGCATCCCTAAGCTTATTAATTAAAAACATAAAAATTAACCACGAAATTTTTGTAGTAAAATTTAGGGGGAAGGTTCATGTTAAAGAAAATATATAGCTTTCAAAAATTACTATTATTAAATATACAGTATCCTTTTGGTAATAGCACAATGGAACATAAATTTAATGATTTGGATAAATATGCTACACTAATACTATTTTTTATAGGAATTGCCTACCTTTTATTTTTAGATGGTTCCCTAATATTCCTTTTTATTACTATGGTTGTATTAACAGCAATAAGTAGCTTTTTAAGCTACAATAATGACATTATCGAAACAATTCCAGCTTCAAAACTTTTCGTCATCTTCAATTTATATTTATCAGGCATCTTGCTTTTTATAGTTTGTTTTTTGGTCTTAGCCTTACCAAACCTCTTAATGGAAAATATTTATTTACTAATATTATTTTGTACAGGTAATTTGAGTAATAGTAGCAGTACTACACTGCCAACTGGTTTTGAGAGTGAAACCTTAATCCTCCTTATTACTTTAATATTTTATTTCGTAATGCTAACTATTATGTTTATTAGAAAGCAAAATCTTAGATATGCTTTAGCTATTGGTTTTTCATCAGGATATTTCATAATACTTTTATGTTTTAAAAGAATTGTAAGTGTAAATAAGAATCTAATTGAAACAAACGACATGCTTTCGAACTTTCAAAGTATGCCAAATAAATCTACGATTCTTATATATTGGATTTTAGCTTTTATAATTCTAGTTGTAGCTTCAATATTTACTAGTTATTATTTATATAGGGGCAAAAGAACAGGATATTTAGGCTAAAACCCAAATATCCTGTTTATTCCTTTAAATAATAGGGAAAGTCTATCAAGAATAGCATTATCCTTCACCATATAGGTCCAAGTTGAAGATGGTGGTTTTATTCGTTCTTTTAGTTTAAGAAGACCCTCGTCAGTTAAATCCATATCTTCAAAGTCCTTTAATATTTTCATTTTAATATCCTCTTGTAGCTGCTCAAATAACTCTGCAGTTTGGAATTGGAATTCTCTAATGGGGTCCTTGCCACCTACCATGCTTAAGTGGATGCCCTCTTGAATAGTTGCTACACCTTCTAGATAATCTGCCCAAGCTTCATCCATATCGTACAAGGTTACTTGTTTTTCAATTTCTAAAACAATTACTTCTCCAAAAGTTTCAGTAAGTTTATTTAGAAGATGTGGGTTTTCATCTTCTAATATATTAAAGGGCTCAACATCTTTTAGTATGTCCATTCGTCTATTATGTACTTGGAGCCTTTGATTTTCAATTATTGATGAATACTCCCATAAATTCCTACGCATATCTGAACTATCCCCTTGAACAATTCTTTGCGCTTGCTCTACCTTAACAGCTATTTTCGGATCAAGTATGGCCTCCTCCTGCTCCTCAGGTCTAATTGCAGCAGGAATTATTTTATCTATCCCATACTTTTTTATCAAATCATCCTCAAGGCTAATAAAAAACTTTGAGCTTCCCTCATCCCCTTGACGTCCTGCTCTTCCTCGAAGCTGCTTATCAATTCGTATACTCTCATGCCTATTTGTTCCAATAACATAGAGGCCGCCTAGATTTATCAGCTTATCTTTATCAATTTCTTTAGTACCCCCAAGCTTAATATCAATACCTCTTCCTGCCATATTTGTTGAAACAGTAATAGCGGATAGAGTTCCTGCTTCTTCAATGATACTTGCTTCAATTTCATCATTTTTAGCATTTAGCACCTGGCACTTAACCCCTGCCTTATCTAATCCCTCTGCCAAATATTCTGACTCCATGACGCTGCTTGTGCCTATAAGGATAGGTTGTCCTGTTGCATTAACTTCAGTAATCTCTTTAATTAATGCCTGATATTTTGCTTCCTTATGGGTAAATACTACATCTTTAAAATCTTCTCTTATGGAAGGCATATGAGGCAGGATTACAAAGACCTCCAGACCATAAAATTCTCTAATTTCATCTGCTGAATCTAAGGCTGTTCCTGTCATTCCTGCTACTTTTTTATATAGTAGAATAAAATTCTGTAGAGTTATTTGGCTCATAATACGTCCTTTGGCTTGGATCTCTAACCCTTCTTTAGCTTCTAGCGCCCCCTGAATTCCATCTGGCCAATGTCTGTTTTCCGCAATACGACCAGTGAATTCATCAATCATTTGAATTTTATCATCCTTAATGATATAGTCCTTATCTTTTATTAGTAAAACTTCCGCATAGAGAGCATTATTTACTTCATTAAGTATTATATTATTACCCTGCCCATATAGATTTTCATAACCAAGAATTGCTTCTACCTTGTTCAAGCCTTTATCTGTTAAAAATGCATTCTTCTCATACTCATCCTTGTCATAGTCTATTTTATAGGTAAGCTTTCTTATTGCTTCAATGGTAGCAGATAGTCCATTTTCCCCACTACTTTTCCCTATGGCAATTACTAAAGGTATTCTAGCCTCATCTATAATGATAGAGTCTGCCTCATCTACAATAACAAAATTAAAAGCACGTTGAATAAGCTCTTTCTTTTCATAGCATAGCAAATCTTTCAAATAGTCAAAGCCTGCAACTTTAGCCGTTACATAGGTTATATCGCATTCATAGGCTTTCTGCTTATCCTGCCTAAACATATTGTCCTGTACAAAACCTACAGTTAAGCCAAGCATTTCATAAACTGGTCCCATCCAAAGAGCATCTCTCTTTGCCAAGTAATCGTTGAAAGTAAGTATGTTTACGCCTTTGCCGGTCAGTGCATTTAAATAAGCTGAAAACACAGCCGCCAGAGTTTTCCCTTCCCCTGTTCCCATCTCAATGACTTTACCTTCATGCATAGCTATGCCAGCTATTAATTGTTCATCGTAAGCTATAAGTCCAAGGGTTCGCTTAATTGCTTCCTTTACTAAGGCAAAGGCCTCTATCATTACTTCATCCATGGAATATCCCAGATCAATGGTACTTTTAAACTCATGGGATTTAGATGCGAAGTCCTCCTCAATTAGTGAATTAAAGGAAACTCTATTAATTTCCTCAACTTTTATATTATAGCTATCATATTCTGATTCTTTTGATTTAAAACCAAGATTCTTTAAAATATTTTTAAACATAATTTTTACCTCTTTCATTCTTTCCAAATTAGCTCTTAATATTACCATAATATCATAGCACAAAGTTTTATTCCCTGTGGCATATATATTAATATACTTATTTTTTAGCTATAAATTTCATTAATAGGTTTGTACCAAGTTGGAATAAAAGTTTCAAAATTTTTATAATACTCCATCATTTTATTTGCAAGAGTTAGCATAACATCTATTTCTTTTTTTCCAAAGGGTATTGCCCAAGTAATTGATGATAAAGCATTTGACCCAATATATAATGCTAATAATTTAAAGAATTCATTTGGAACATTTCCATTAAAATATCCATTTATTTGCCCTAAAGCGAATGGTATGCTTACACTATGCGAAAATACAATCCTATTAAATTCTTCCCATGGATCTCCAAAATCATATCGATTAAAATCAATAACACCTATTTTTTTATTCTCATTAACAATTAAATTCCCAACATGATAATCACCATGTTGAATAGTTTGTTTTCTTCCTGCTAATAAATCTCTGTTATCTAATATGTATTCTATAATTTTCTCACCCTTTGGTATTTTAATTGGGCAAGACTTGTAATTTCTTATATTCCGATCTATCTTTATATTAAAAGTTTCACTCCAGTTTTCTATCTCTTTTGGAGCCTCGATAGAATGAATTTTAGCTAGAATTTCACCACTTTCTACCCCTAACCCATATTGCTCTTTTTTAGAAAGCGTTGGTAATACTATTTCTGCGTCCTTTCCATGCACCCAGGAAAGTAAAGAGAAAACTTTGCTTTTATATCCGCAGACCCCAAATTTAATAGGTCTACTCATATTTATATTTAATTTTGAAATCCTGCTTAAATTGTCATATTCCTTACTTTTCTTTTCCATTTCAGAAGTATCAGATACTCTAAGCAAGAATTCATTCCCTGCTTTATCTTGAATATAATACTTCTTATCAGATGACCAACCTTTATCAATTTGAGAAATCGTTATCCATTCGGAATATCCAGAAATATCTTCAAAAATATTCATATTCCCTCCTCGTATTTAAATATTAAACTTCAATCATTTTTAAAGAATTGTACAAATTTTAAAAAACATTATAAAAAAATAAAGACCTGTTCTTTAACAAGTCTAATTTATGTATTATTTTATAAGCTTGATATTATTATTCTTAACTACCTTTTCTACGATAGAAACTCTATCACTTAACATCTCAATAATTTCTTGATGATTTCTCATATTCTGGTCAAAATGGTTTTGCTGAATTTCTGCAAGTTGCTTAAGTTTGTCGTTGACTTGTTCTGTATTTGCTTCTACCTTTGTTAATCTTATATTTGCGTCTTCTTGTCCTTTTCCTAAAATACTAAGTTTTTGAGATGTTTCCTTCTTGAAACCTAATAATTCGCTGTATAACTTTCCCATAAGTTCAAATAACTTTTCGCTTTCCATAATGTATTAAACCTCCACTAATTATCTGAATCAATTATATCATTATTTAAAATATATTTAAAGACACAACAACTATTTTTTTCTTTTAGCAAGCTCTTTTTCACTTACAAATTTAAATCCACTTTTCTCGTACAATCTTATAGCAAGAGAGTTTCTAGGATCCACAAATAAAGTAAGCTCATTGTGTCCAACTAATAGTAGGGAATTAATACTCTGCTTTATAATTTCCCCCGCCATGCCTAAATTACGATATTGTTTTTTTGTGAAGATCTCTGAAATTAGTGGACTTCCTTCATAATAATTTATCATGATCGCAGACAGGATTTCTCCATTTTGCTTAATTTGGTAGGAGGCATCAGAAATAAAAGGTGCAAAGGAACCACTGATAACACTATATAACTCTTCAATAATATCATCTATGCTTTCTCCAGCGTCCTCACAGCTGCCTTTAAAAGAATCTAACATAACTAATGCAAGTTCAGACAAATCAGCAGTATTTATTTTGTTCAACTTCAAATATCCCTTCTATTTCTTGTGATTCAAGCTTATATATCATTTTAAATCTGTCACTACTCAGCTTAAAGACTCCT
This sequence comes from Clostridiaceae bacterium, assembly GCA_036507955.1. GTDB lineage: Bacteria > Bacillota > Clostridia > Clostridiales > Clostridiaceae > DATCIH01. Next base: position 34,392 of record DATCIH010000062.1, read on the forward strand.
TTCTTAATAAGTATTCAACTAATAGCCCTTAAGTGAATCCAGGAACTTACCTAGAGAAGTATTAGTCAGCGAATAGTTGAAGCCCTCCATACCTTTTATATTATCAACCAATTTTAGCATTTCCTGAACATAAGCAGTGTAGGAGAAATTAGGTTTCTTACACTCTTCCTCTAGTCCTTTGTTATTATATTTCATAGTGCCCATAAGAGATATAATATTACGCTGGAATTGCTCCCTTTCCTTAGATAACATTTTTTCTTCCATCTCTCTCCAAGCTTTTACGGAAGAAGGAGCTGAAAGTGGAGGAAATCCCAATGTTTTTATATGCTGCTTTTGCCATTCTAAGGTGTAATTAGTTAAATCGACTCCTGCCTTCTTTAATCTTTCATATAGTAGTTGATCTTCCTCATCTAAACTAGAACTTAGAACCTCATTAAAGTTTTGTCCTACATCTTTAGTACTAATACTATAATTTGTATTATAACTTGTATTATTGCTTGAATTTATTTCAATTGACATTAATATCTCACCTCAATAGTTATTAAAGTTATAAGACCTTTCTCATATATAGCTTCCCTTCTAAATTAGGGCCATAAAAATCAGGTACTATTCCAACTGGCATAAAACCGTTCTTCCCATAGAAAGCGATGACATCAAAATCTTGGGGATATGTATGCATGTACATGCAATAAACATGACATTCTTTAGCATATATTTCTGCATAATTTAGTAACTCAGAGCCATATCCTTTAACATTCTTGTCCCCTTAACATTTTTTCGCCTTCATTAAAAACAAGGAATAGTTAATTGTGTTACCCTCTATTATCTTTTCTCCATAAAAGAATGTTTTTACTTCCACATTCTTAAAGCCGGAATCTACTAAAACATTTTTTAGCGCCTCTTGATTAAACCCATTATGTCCTTGAAATCCTGGATCTTCTTTATGAAAGCTACCATCTTCTTCATCCAAATCAACTATACACAAATAACCGTCCTTATTAAGCAATTTATGAAAATTCTTTATTAATGAATTAATATCCTGAATATGATGTAAAACCATAGAATTATAAATGACATCAAATTTCATATCTAATAGATTACTTCCAGAAATATCTAAATTATAGGTCTCCATGTTAGTTACTTTGTACTTGTCAATTTTACTATTTAGTATATCTAACATTCCTTTTGATGAATCTACAAGCGCAATTCTTCTAAATTTATCATAAAGATTGAAACTTATGAGACCAGTCCCGCATCCAAACTCCATAGCACAACAATTCTTATCAACATCAATTGAATTACTTATTTCTTTTGCAATTATCTTTGCTCTTTCAATTCTTTTATCTGTGTCCCAGGTTTTTGCATAATCATCAAAACTCATTTTTTTACTCTCCTTATGCTTTAGGTATGTGAGGTCAAAGGAAACAATACTTCCTTCAATAAGGTATTCTTAGATCTAATAAACAGGGTATCATCTGCCTTTTCCATTAAGCTCGTATTTGCTTTGTATTTTCTTAATTCAGGTATAAAGTGAAATTCTAATTTTCTATCAGTAGACATACTAATTTTTTCTAAAACCTTATCTAATTCAAAAGGTTTTAAACTTAATACATCATATATATGTAATATACCTTCCTTCCTTTTTGAGATTACTATAATATCTTCATCCTCTAAATAATCCAGATCCTCATTATATTCAAAAAAACAATAAGCTAATAAAGGCCAGATGTCCTTGTGTACTCCTAAATTTTGAGATATTGGCCGTCTATTTGTTGCAAGCCTTAGGACAAGTTTATAATCTGCTTTATTTTCTATATTAAGCTTTCTTATTGATATTTCTTGTCTTTGCAGTTGTGAAGTATCTAATTCATATGCACTTTCAATAACTTTTTCAAAGCCAAACTTAGGGTAAAAATCCAAAACACTATCATTAGCAAAAAGATAGATGATATCCTGATCGTTTTCATATTTTTCAATAATATGCTTAATCAGTGATGAGGATAACCCATTATTTCTATATTCAGGGTGGGTCATTACAGTGCCTAACTGGATGGCTTTTTTATTTTCCCCTTCCACTACTAAATTCATTTTATTAATTGATACGTTTGCTATTACTTCATCTTCCTTGATATAGGAATAACATATATATCTATTATAGAAAAGCTCCTTTTTATACCACTTCTCAAAATCAAGGGAAAAGGTACTAATTGCCAATTTATTATAGCTATGTCTATATTTATCCTTATCTAAATAATCACTTATCATTGTATATTCCATCATAATTGTCCTCACTTCAATCATAAAGAAAAGTATCTATAGAAAGATACTTTTCTTTATAGAATTAGATATTTTCCACAAACTGAACTTTCAATCCATTAGGATCCATTACGTAGAAAAACTTTGTATGTGGGTTTGGCTGAAATGGTCCACCATGAATCTCTATGCTTTTTTCTTTAACTAATACCATCATTTCATCTAGTGAATTCACTTCAAATCCTAGAGAAATACTACTAGTAAAGCTTACTTCTTCTGTAGCTTTATTACATATTAATTCAACCTTAGTATCTCCATCCCCGAGAAATGCGATTTCCACTCCTGGACCTGCATTAAATCTTCTGCTCACATTAAGCCCTATGATGTCTTGGTAAAACTTTAAAGACTCATCCATATTTTTAACCATTAATGTTGTCCAACAAAATTTCATAGCTTTTTCCTCCATAAATGTATTTAGTAATTATAAATCAGGACCACCCGTAAAACGGGTGGTTTGAACCAACCCTATAAGGGTTTATTACTGGCTGTGTCTCAAGACACTCTGAAATGGCCGCCAGCCGCATTCTTTTTCAGGCTACCCCTAAAGGGGTTTTTTATTTCTTGCC
>DATCIH010000063.1:0-2115 GCA_036507955.1 Clostridiaceae bacterium
CGGGATGTATAATAGAGGAAAATAAAAAGATTATTGCACTTCTACCTGGACCACCTTGGGAAATGCAACCGATGTTTGAAGAGTCTGTAGTTCCTTATCTTCAAAAGTTCGGGCAAGGTGTATTAGTTTCAAAGGTGCTCAGAGTCATTGGGGTTGGCGAGAGTACGGCAGCTGAGATGATAGAAGATATAATGGATAAGCAAACCAATCCAACTGTGGCGCCTTATGCTAAAGCTGGAGAAATGACCTTTAGAATTACGGCAAAGGCTAATACCCAGGAAGAAGGCATAAGACTTATAAAGCCTATGGAAGATGAAATACGTAGCAGACTAGGCAGTAACATTTATGGGGAAGGAAATGAAACCTTAGAAAATGTATTCGGCGAAATGTTAGTGAACAAAAAACTAACTATATCCACAGCGGAATCTTGCACAGGAGGTATGGTTGCGGCAACAATTATAAATTACCCGGGTATATCTGCGGCTTTTGTAGAGGGCGCAGTGACTTATAGTAATGAGGCTAAAATTAAAAGATTAGGAGTTAAAAAAGAAACCTTAGATAAATATGGTGCAGTAAGTAGCGAGGTAGCAGCAGAAATGGCGCAAGGTATAGCAAAAACTGCAGGAACTAATATTGGTCTTTCAACTACGGGTGCTGCTGGACCGGATGGTGGAAGCGCGGAAAAACCAGTGGGAACTGTATATGTAGGTTTATGCATAAATGGTGAAGTTAAAACTAAAATGTTTAAATTATCTGGTAGTAGGAAGAATATACGTGAAAGAGCAACTATGCAGTTACTAGACTGGGTTAGGAGAGAACTGTTATAGACTACTATTATTAATTATAGCTAAAAAGGCACATATCAATATTGATATGTGCCTTTAAAAACAAAAAAACTATTAATAAGTGTATGGAAGATTTATATATTTTATTTAGTAACAGGTGGAACAAAAACTCTTGTTGCAAGTTCATTATCTAGCATGTAAATACTTGTAGGATCATCATTAATTCTTCCAAGTCTTTTTATAAGACCATTAAAAGTAGCTTCTTCCTCGACTTGTTCATCAATAAACCACTTAAGTAAGCTTATAGTAGCATGCTCTCTTTCCTCAGTCGCAATGTCAGTAAGATTATAAATCTTACTAGTTACAATTTTTTCATGAGAATATGCTATTTTGAAAACATCAAGAAGTGTTTTGTAATTGTTTTGAGGGTCAGGCATTCCCTCGAGGGTCACTCTTCCATTCATTTCATTTACGTAATTATAAAATTTCATAGCATGGAATTTTTCTTCTTCAGCTTGTACTTTAAAAAAATTTGAAAAACCATCAAAATCTTCTGCTGCACAATAGGCTGCCATTGCTAAATAAAGGTGTGCAGAGTAAAATTCAAAGTTCATTTGTTTGTTTAGTTCATTGAACAATCTTTCGCTTATCATAATAATCCTCCTAGTAATTCTCATGGGCACAAAAAAATGATTATACCCTTAGAAATGTAAATTTGAATAGTTAGTATAATTATTTAAAGATTGATAACTATTTTTAATTAATCATAAATATTAAACAATATCTATATTATACACCTAATTTAGAATTTTTAAGCAATAGATTAAGGTAATAATTTTGCTATATCTAAAATTCCTGCACCTTGCATATATTTGGGATAATTTATTAAACTTGAAGATACTTTCAGCAGGGCTAGCACATCTTTGTAATTTAAATCTTTATTATTCTCATATAGAAGAGCACATATACCACTTATAAAAGCAGCGGAGCAGGAAGTTCCCGTGTAGGTCGTATACAAATTAGTAAGGGAGGGAGGATAAAGCTTTACACCATTCTTTTCAGATATGAATGATATATCTGAAATTAAGGAACAAATATCAACACAGGCGGCAATCAAGTTTGGTTTATCAAGCTTTTGAAAGGGACCGCAGGAAGAATATTCATATATTTTTGGAGTTCCTATATCGAAATACCCGCCCACTGTTATACAATTACTTAGTGTAGCTATGCCTCTCACAGAATTTTTAACACTTTTATTACTTCCACTAGCTACAACTATCACTATACCTTTTGAGATTGCAAAGTTAAAAAGCTGTGAAAATAAAGATAG
>DATCIH010000064.1:0-9462 GCA_036507955.1 Clostridiaceae bacterium
ACCATCATAATCACTATTATATTTGGTAATAGCCCCTTGAAAGTCTAATTGTAGATTGGCAAAGGCTAGGCTATCGATTTCCCTCATATATTCGAAATCCATTTTAATAGTGGCTGGAGTTGGTAGCTCAATAGACTTATAATCGATTTTCCCAGATATAAAGTTTAGTTGTTCTAGCTGGGTATATAATAAATCAACATAGATATTGTACATTTTCCTGCAACATCCAAAAGCTTTTTCAAGATATAGCTTCTGAGCATTGTTTGGCTTTAGTCTATATTTATAACCTTTATTTTTCTTAAGCATAGATTTTCACCTTCTTTTGCACATATCCATATTTACAATTTTAGTATGTGTAATTTCAGCAAAAATAAACATGTGTTTTTCTTTTTTTGAGTATTGAACCTAAGAAAAGAAAGTGCTATCAATCCACCACCTAAAGAGGATGGTCGAATTCAGCTCATTTTGTTAAATTAGCATTAGAAATTCTATCTTTCTCCGCTGTAATGAGCATCCATTCCTTACCTATTAGCCTAAACGTACTTTTTTCCAATTCTTCAGGTTTGATTTCTATAAATTTATTCATAATATAATCATATCTCCTTTTATAATATAAATTACCATGTAGAATATACATTATATTTATCTCGTAAAATTCTATCCGATTAACATATATCTATGTATTTCATGGCTTTTCTCCATTTTGGGCTCCTTCCTTTAATATCTTCCATCTGTTTTTATAAATGTATTGGTTTATTATAAAACCTAAAATGCAACCTAGGGTATTTAAAATAACATCATCAATATCTAATACACCCACATTTAAAATATACTGACCAATCTCTAGACCCATTATTATAAGTACACAAGGTATTAATATAGAAATAAACTTGCGTTTTCCTTTAAATAGAAAGGATATAAAAAATCCTAAGGGGGATAAAGGTAATTATATTTGCTATAAGATTTATAAAGATTGTATGAAAACTGTAAGCTGAAGCATTTAAAAGAAATTGCATAATCGTCTTAAAGGGATAAAAATTATATCTTCTAGCTCCATTATAGCTACGATAAGGACCAATAAATACTTCCCATAGCATTAAACAGGAATACATAAAGAACAGGATATATAAAGAGGAGGTAATATACTTTTTATATATCCTATGATAAATTACTTTCATTTTCAATATTTCAAACCTACCTTTACTACTACATTATTAAATACTAACCATTTAAGGAGGTATAGTATTCCCCCGCACCAATCTTTTTAAAGGAGGTTAAATTGGTTTTCAAATATCTAATGAAAAAATACTTTTCAAGATATTCTAAAATAAAGATACAAAGAAAAAATAAGGTTATTGCTATGTAGAATCTGTTAACTAAATTCGTATGAAGAAAAAAATCTAAGGTTACTAGCAGTAACAATAACCCAGGATATAAGTAATGCATAAATCCTTGCTCATAAAAGGCTACTGAAATCAAGGAGTTCTTTTTCCCCTTAGATATAGTGGCATCTATAGAACCAAATATAGAAAGCAGACCATTTCTAGTAATCCTTATAAAATTACAGTCATCATATTCTGCAATTTCTACATTACAATTATGGCTTTTATATTCATTAAAGCAGGAACTTACTTCTTCTTTATTAGTACTAGTCTTGTAATATTTACTTGCATATTGGTCACCAATTGATATAGCCATGATCCTCTCACCTCAAACTTTATTAAAATATTTTCACCAAGGCCTTTTCCCTTGTAGTTAACCTTTATTTTTCCAATATTCTTTGTCTGGATTACCCTGGGAATAACCATTCATAAGATTCCTAAATACAACAAACAATAGTTTCGTCTTTAGTGGAGTATGTATTTTCTTGCTTTTCATAGAGCTATAAAAAGCATTTGTTTTTTCCTTCAAACATTTCTCGTATTTGTCTTGCTTTTTCAGTGGCATATCACTCCAGTTTTTAGCCCAAAGAGTTAAGCCACATTTATATACTTTTGGAAGCCCCCAATATTTCAAACTTCTTTCTATTGGCTTTATGGCATATTTTGTACCTGTACCAGCGGTTGTAGCTATTATTTATAACCTTCTTAGTTTTCCAGGGGTGCAGCCATATGCCTTCTTGAATAAGCTACAAAATTGAGACTGACTGGCGAAACAGTTCTCCTCCGAAATACGGGTAATGGAGTAGCTTGTTTCTAAAAGCATTCGGTGAGCACTTTTTAAGCGAACCTGAATTAGGTATTGATGAGGAGAAAGTCCATAAACCTCTTTAAATATATGCCTAAATCTGTCGTAACTGTAGTCTGATAATTCTGCTAGGGTTTGATAGTTAATATCAAAAGTATAATTTTCACTTATAAAGCGTTCAATGTGGGATAAATCCAGTTCCTGATTTTCACTTGAGGAACTCAGCCTTCCTAGACTTACAAATAGATCCATCAAAAGACTTTTAAGCTTAATTTTATAATAAGGGTTTTTCCCTAATAATTCGGTTTTAAGTAAAAGTAATATTTTTAATATGTCATGAGAGGGGTAGTCTTTATAGATACCATTCTTTAATACAATGGGACATTCTATACATTGGAAACCGATAAATAGTACTTCCGTCTCTTTTGTACGTTCCTCATCGTGGAGTGAATTTGGCTCAATGATAGCAAAAGAATTCTGCTCATAGCTATAAGGCTTTCCTCCAATATTAGTTTTTCCAGAACCAGCCATATAATAAACCAATTCATAGCATTTATGCTTATGAAAGTTAATGTTGCTACCCCCAGGACGAGTAAGGTAGTAGAGGAAATCAAAGCTACAATCCATTATTCTCATTGCCTCCCAATTAGCCACTTTCTTATATTATCCAGCCACTTAATTATATCATGGGTACTTTTAATCTGCTACAATTAGTATAAATAACGAATGTAAAATTATAAGAGGTAAAAGGAGTGTACAGATATGGAGTTTCCCAAATTATCAATTGAAAAACTTATAGAACGTATTCAGGCACCTAAGGGAAAAATAAGAATGGTTTTAGATACAGATACTTATAATGAGGTAGATGACCAGTTTGCCTTGGCTTATGCATTAAGATCCCCTGAAAGTATGACAGTAGAAGCCATCTATGCAGCACCTTTTCTTAATGATAGGTCTAAGAGTCCTGAGGAGGGAATGGAAAAGAGTTATGATGAAATACTGAAGATATTGAAGCTTCTTAAAGTACCACAAGAAGGCTCTGTTTATAGAGGCTCTAGGAATTATCTTAAAGATAGTAATACACCTCAAGAAAGTGAAGCTGCTAGGGATTTAGTTAAGAAAGCTATGACATGTGGGGAGGAGCCATTATATGTAGTTGCTATAGGTGCAATAACAAATGTGGCCTCAGCTATTTTGATCGAGCCAAAGATTATAGAAAAGATTGTTGTAGTATGGCTTGGTGGGAATGAGATTACTTATCCACATACTATGGAATTTAATCTTATGCAGGATATTCATGCTTCCCGTCTTATATTTGATTGTGGAGTGCCATTAATTCATCTTCCCTGTAATAGAGTAACTACCCATCTTTTAACAACGGTACCTGAGCTTGAATATTATCTTAAGGGTAAGAGTGAAATAGGTACATATCTTACAGAAATAGTTAGTAATTATAAAGATAAAGGCTTCGCTTGGTCTAAGGTAATATGGGATATTGTCACTATAGCATGGCTAATTAATCCAGAATGGGTTTCGACTATCATGGTTCATAGTCCTATTCTGACGGATCATTTAACCTGGAGTTTTGATTCAAAAAGGCATTTTATAAGCACTGCAACTGAGCTAGATAGAGACAAAATATTTGGTGACTTATTCAAGAAATTAGCAGAGTAAAATTATAAATGAAGATCCACCTGAGCACAGGTGGATCTTTAATAGTTTATATTTATAAGAGGGTACCTTTAAATAGTAAATCAATAGGGGTCAAGGATACATTCGTATCAACCTTAACTAACAAACTCCTACCACTAAAGCTGCAAGTGCAAGTATAACAAAAGGGTGTCTCTACGAATAGCCAAGACATTATAAAGGTGTTTTCATCCCTCCAGGTTCCACTTGCATAAGCCTTTGGTGACCCTAATAAAATATCTGTCTCATTTGATACCCAAGCTTCTATACCACAAAGGATTTCATGGGTTCCTCTGTTGTCAGTAATTTTAAAGTTACAGGTATCTTCATTAAATTCAAAGGACATACTTTCTATTTGAAGTTGATTATCTTCTATTTTATATATTCTGCTTTGAATAGCAGTTTTCTCTATTGATTTAACACCGAACCTTGGAGGTGAAATATGAAGACGGGCAAGCTTACTATTTAAATTTGACAAGGCTTCATTATTTGATTCCAAACTTCCTTCACTCAGGGCAGGTATTAATTTATCCCAAATCAGATTTAATATGCCACCTACATCTCCGGAACCACTGGTTATAGCAAGGATCGCATCTTGATCTGGCATAATCACAGCCAATTGACCAAAGGCACCGTCTGCCCTATAAACATTAGGTACCTTGCATCTCCAGAATTGATACCCATAACCGCTTTCCCAATCACTATCCAAACTAGTACCATTAGAAACTTGTTTAGAAGTGGCTTTCTCTATCCAATCCTTAGGAATGAGAGTCTTGCCCTTATACACTCCCTTATCTAAATATAGCTTTCCGAATTTAGCTATATCCTCAGTTTTAATGCTAAGGCCAAAGCCACCTGTGTTAATACCCTTTGGACAGGTTTCCCAGGTTGGGTTTTCAATTCCAAGAGGCACAAATATTCTAGGTTGTAAATATTCAAGTAGGGTTTGTCCAGTTACCTTTTGAATAATTGCAGAGAGCATGTAGGTAGCTGCAGTATTATATACAAAAGGTGAACTAGGAGTATGCTCTACTTTTAAAGCTAAAAAGGCCTTGACCCAATCTCCATCCTTTTGCGCTATTACTGCATCTGTGGTATCTTTTTCGTGACCAGTTGCCATGGATAATAAATGCTTAACTTCCATCTTTACTAGATTTTCATCCATAACTTCAGGTAAAGACTCTTTGAAAAAGGAAATTACTTTATCTTCTAAAGTTATTAAATTCTCTTCTATGGCTAGTCCAATAGCAGTTGAGGTAAAGCTTTTGCTTAAGGAAAAAAGCATATGGGGTAACTCTTCACTATAGGGAGTCCACCAACCTTCTGACACTACAAAACCATGTCTTAGTAGCATAAAACTATGTAAGCCTAAATTTGCTTTTTCCACAGCTTCTAAAAAATCGGTTATAGCACAGGAGGCAATTCCTTGCTCTTCAGGGGTACTTCTAGGTAATTTGTTTTCAATACTCATATTATCACTCCTAAATTGATCCATATATTACTGATCTTAACCTTGGCTGATGAAATGCCTCAAAATTAGGTTGCAGCTGTTGCATATAAACTGCTGCTAATTTTTCCTTAGGATCAATTAGCACCCAGGTACCTGCCATACCGCACCATCCGAATTCTCCAAGAGAACTATTAGAGCCACCGGCAGCGGGATCTATCATTACTCTTACACCTAACCCATAACCGTAACCAGCTTGATAAGGCCAATCAAAATCTACCAACTGCTGGGGACTCAAGTGATTGGTGGTCATAAGTTCTATAGTCTTTCCACTAAGTATTTTTACACCATCTAATTCTCCACCATTAGCCATCAGATGCGCGAAGCGTCCATAATCACCTAGTGTGGATAATAGACCACCACCACCGCTTTCCATAGTAGCATTTAACTGAAAATCTTCATCCAAATCTGTTATCTTTGTAAGTTTTCCATCATTAGATCGATCATAAATACTGCAAAGCCTACTCTTTTTATTTTCTGGAATTCTAAAGAAGGTATCTTTCATACCCAGGGGATCGAATATTTCATCCTTCAAGAATTGGCTAAACTTTTTACCAGAGATCACTTCAATAAGTGCTCCTAATACGTCATGACTAAAGCCATATTGCCAATGGGTACCTGGGTCAAAGGCCAAAGGTACTTTCCCAAGTATTTTTGATAATATGCGAACATTTAGCTCATCACCTTCAAGATGAGTTTTTTTATATTCCGCTAGGGACCTACTAATCTCTTTTGCAGTTTCCATATTTTCTCCTGGATAAGTTAACCCAGAGGACATGGTAAACAAATCTTTTATAAGTATTGGTTTAGTTGCAGAGGATACATACAATGCATTATAGGGGGTATAGCGATATACTTGGGAAGCTTTAAATTCCGGTAGATATTCTTCCAAGGGATCATTAAGTAGAAAAAGTCCCCTCTCATAAAGCATAAGGGCAGCGGCGCAGGTGATAACTTTACTCATAGAATATATTCGGTAAATAGTGTCGGTGGAAATAGCAGTTTTTGTTTCAAGGTCTGAATAACCGAAGCACTCCTGATACAAGGTTTCTCCTTTATGGGTCACTGAACAGGCACAGCCTGGTGTTCCATTTTCAACAAAACTTTTAAGCAGTGGATTTAGTTTGTCAAAGCGATTCATATAATTACTCCTTTTTCAAATGACTTTTTTCCTTTTATTGTATCATAATACTCTAAAAAGCAATAACATTGTTTTTTAGAGTATTTAAGAGTGATTATAATATATCATAGATATTAAAAACTTATCTTCAGACAACATGTACAGCCGAATATCGATCCACCCATAGACCTATAACTCTAACTGGTAGACCCCAAGATTTTACTATGCAGGTAGATGCAACTATATCTCGGAAATGCCTATAGTCACTAACAGGATTGGCAGCACAATCATAATGCCCCACTACAGCAACTACCGTAGAGTCGTGGGCTTCTATAGAAATAATAACTTTTTCTCTAAAGCTTTCAATTCTAATCCAATCACCTTGAGATAATACCTTATCCATCCCAGGTTCTGTAACTAAATCCACATAATCCACTGCAAAATTTTCTTTCATCCACTTAATAACAGGGATTTGAGTCCTACCATCAATACAGTTTAAAGCTGTTCCAAAACTTTTTTTCATGATATACCTTCAATTATTTTTTCACTAATAAAGTATGAAAATATTATTGAATCTGTGATTAATTGATGATATTAAAAAAAATTCTTATACAAAAATTAAACCATTTAAGCATTCTGTCTACTATTTAATAATATATGCCATTGCTATAATGTAATTGTATCAGTGATGTAAACGTATAAATGATACAAAAACCAATAGGGGGGATATCAAAATGTTAAAATTCAAGAAATTATTAAGTATTTCTTTGAGTTGTCTAGTAATTACTGGACTTGTGGGTTGTGGAAATTCTGCAACTAGTACTAGTACTAATACCAGTTCTAAGAAGGTAAGCATTAAATTTTTCTCAAATCTACCTGACCGTGCAAATGGCCAAGGTAAACTTGAACAAACAATAATCGATAATTATACCAAAGAAAATCCTAATGTAAAGGTAACCATCGAAGCACTTCAAGATGAACCTTATAAACAAAAGTTTACAACATATGCAGCAAGCAACTCAATCCCGGATTTATTCATGGTTTGGGGTCAACCTTCTTTTTTCGGTCCTATCATGAAAAATGGATATGTTGCTGAGCTTAAAGCTGATGACTATAAAGACTATGGTTTCTTTAATGGATCGCTTGATGGTTTTAGTACAAATGGTAAATTGTATGGGCTTCCTCGTAATACTGATTTCATGGTTTTATATTATAACAAAGCTTTATTTGATAAATATAGTGTAAAGCTACCTACCACTTATGATGAGATTATTCAAGCAGCTAAGACATTTAGAAAGAATAATATTGCTCCAATCTCAATGAATGGTAAAGATAAATGGACGATGAATATATTGTATCAAGAACTCCTAATAAAAGAGAGTGGAGATCAAAAATTGATGTATGATGGTCTAAAAGATACAACTAAACTTACCAGCGATCCAATGTTTACAAAGGCAGCTGAAGATGTTAAAGCATTGATGGATGTTAAGGGCTTCCAGGATTCCTTTGTAACAGCAGACTATGGCGCAGCTAATAACTTATTTGCACAGGGTAAAGCAGCTATGTATTATATGGGTTCATGGGAAGTTGGAATGGATTCAAATAAAGACTTTAGTGACGAATTTAAGAAAAATGTGGATGTTATGAAATTTCCAGTTACAAGCACCGGAAAAGGTAAAGATACAGACTTAGCTGCATGGAATGGCGGAGGATATGCTGTCTCAGCAAACTCTAAAGTTAAAGCAGAAGCAATTAAATTATTAAAATATATGATGAAACCAGAAAATTGGTCTAAACTCGGATGGCAAAGTGGTGCTGTTGTACCAGCACAAAAATATGACCAATTCTTAACGGGAAAAGAAACTAATCTTCAAAAGAAACTATCAGCAATACTTACAAGTTCTACCTCAATCAGTGGGGTTACCTTCAATGATAGTTTAACACCAGACTTCAAAACAAATTCAGAAAATCTTGCTCAGGAATTTTTCGCAGGAATTAAAACAGGAAAACAATTTTTAGATGAAACAGGGAAAGCGGCAGTAAGCGCAGGCAAATAAAAAGAATATAATGCAGAAGTTAAATGCTTCTGCATTATATTTATTAGAAGAGGTGATTTTATGAATGGATTATTTAGAAATAAGAAAACAATATTTTTATTAGTATTTCCAGGGCTATTAGTATTTCTATATGCTGTGTTTTTACCAATAATCCTTAGTGTATATTTTGGAATGACTAAATGGTCTGGGATAGGAAAGCCTGTTTTTGTAGGTTTAAATAATTTCAAAACTTTGATTTTCAATGATAGCACTTTTATTACTTCCTTAAGGAATTCTTTCGTTTTAGGCTTAGCCCTCATTATTATTCAACATCCTATATGTTTAGGGGCAGCAATAATGATAGATAAAATTGGTGGAAGAGCAGAAAAAGTATTTAGAGCAATATTTTTTATACCTTGTGTTATTTCCGTGGTAGTGACTTCTAAAATGTGGGTTCAAATATATGATTCTCAATATGGACTTCTAAATAAAATTTTAGATCTACTGCATTTAGGCTTTTTAAAACAAGAATGGCTAGCAAACCCAAAGCTAGTTTTAGGCTCACTTTTTGTAATAATAATGTGGCAAGGGTTTGGATGGGGAATGCTTATTTACTATGCGGGGATTAAAGGAATCTCAGAAGATGTATATGAGGCAGCGCAAATTGATGGGGCAGGTGGTTTTAAATTATTTACATCTATTACCTTTCCACTACTACAGCCGGTTATTAAAATAAATGTTACATTAGCAATGATTTCTGCCTTTAAGCAAATGGAGGTTATATTTTTAACTACTAATGGTGGCCCAGGAAATGTAAGTCAGTTCCTTGCTAACTATTTGTATATTAAAGCTTTCAATTCTTATCAATATGGTTATGGAAATGCTATATCAGTATTATTCGTAATAGTATGTATACTTGCTAC
>DATCIH010000065.1:0-20841 GCA_036507955.1 Clostridiaceae bacterium
TATTATCTTGAATTAAAGGGATTTAGTGTTTCTATCAACAAAAATAAAAAAACTGGTGAATTTTTAAATACGATATCAATAATTGTAATTAGCTACAATTAGTATATTATTTGAATTCAAATTATTTGCTAACCCTACAGGATTTATTAGATATGATGTGTTAATATTATTAATAAATTTTCTTATGCTACCATTAGCCGTACCTTTTTTCCCTAATAGGAATAAAATACTTAGTAGAGATGCCTATAAAAAAGAGCAGAAAGAGTTAAAGAAAACATTTAATATTTTCACAGCAATATATGTAATATGCACATTATTAGGAATTATATATATTATTTATAGACGTTTTAATTAGTTCATTACAATACCTAAATAATATTAATATAATCTACTATGGCTTAATATCCAACATATAAGATTGATGAAACTTTAAGAATTAGACGAACTAATTGAAAGTCTGAACCATTAATCGCTTTTATCAAAGATACTTTTAATAAAATTCATATTGCCGAAACAATGTATATGGGCATATGTTCCTATGGTACTATTTTTATGATAGCCTGAGTCACTCTCCGTTACACCTTCATCAGCACTTATTTTAAATATTGTTTCTTCCTTCAAAGCTACAAAGGAATTATGGAACTGGTGACAATTTATTTTCAAGTTTTCTTCTACCATAGAATTTTCTTTAGCTACTCTTACCTGGGCATAGCCGAAATTTTGTAGTACTGTACCCATATGTGCAGTTCCCTGAAAGAATCCTACAGTAGCTTGGCCCTCTATGCTATTAGTTAGATACATTAGGCCACCACATTCTGCATAACATTTAAGTCCATTATTAAGAGAGTTCTTTATGCTATTTAGCATGGATTTATTGTTGCTTAATTCTGATATAAATACTTCTGGATATCCTCCACCTAGGTATAAAAAGTCAATATCCTCAGGTAGTTTTTCATCTTTTAAGGGGCTAAAATATACCACAGTCCCAAGTTCCTCTAAAAGTTCAATATTTTCTTTATAATAGAAATTGAAAGCTCTATCATAAGCTACAGCTGTTTTTAATCCCATATTATCCATGTGGAAATTATCTTGGAATTCTTCAGCTTCCTTAAATTCATGTAGTAAGCTATCAATATCCACATACGCCTCTAAGTGTTGGCTACAGATTTCAATTTTATTATCTAAATCATCTACTTCACTGCTTTGTACAAGACCTAAATGTCTGCTTTTAAGCGCTAAGTTTTCATCCTTTGGGACATATCCAAATACTTTTAAGTTAGGACTACAATTTTTCTCTATTGCCGCCTTTAATAGTTTGTAATACTTCTCATTAATATTATTTAAAATCACACCTACTACATTGGCAGCTTCGAAATTACAAATCCCATTTAATTCAGCACAAAGGGTTACGCTCTGTGCTTGTGGAGTTATAACTAAAACTATTGGTAGATTAAGAATCCTTGCTAAATGTGCAGTAGAATATTCTGAATCTATTCCCTTACCATCATATAAACCCATTACCCCTTCAACTACTCCAAACTCACCTTTACCTCTACTGTAAGCAGCCTTTGCTCCTGCCTCTCCCATAAGAAATAGATCTAAATTTCTTGAAGCTTTTCCTGTTACATGTTTGTGAAAAGCCGTGTCTATATAATCTGGGCCAACTTTATATCCTTGAACCTCAAATCCCCTTTTAATAATTGCTTTCATAATTCCTAAGGTAAGAGTTGTTTTCCCCCCTCCACTACAATTAGAGGATATTACCATACTTTTCATCTTACATATCCACCTCTCTTTCTTTTCCATAGGCATAAAACAAAATACCCCTGCCAATTTTGATGTGGCAAGGGTATAATTAGCCTGTAACTTATTATACTTATATATATTTTATTTTTCAATGTAATAATTAGAACTAGACTGTTGATTCATTTACTTTTAGAGATTTATTCTTTGATAGTAAAGCCTAGTTCATACAGATCCTCCAATAGATATTGTGGCTTTGAAATTATATTTATTTTGCTATAAAAGGGTTCCTTTTCTTCTATTGTACTCAATAAGGCTAATTTTTCCCTTATTGAAAGACTAGTTATTTTTAAGATTTCTTCACTTGGTCCTATAACTCCCTCTTCTATAATCTCATCAATCCCCTCTAAACTTTCTGTTATAAAACTTGGGTGTTACCATAGGAAGCTACATAGCCAATATCATATATTCCTATTCTTCCTGCTCTTCCAGCTATCTGCTTCACTTCTTGAGAGTTTAGAAAGAAAGCTCAGCCGTTCCCTCTTCCCAAGGGTAACTGTGTGACTCGGGGAAAACAGTAAATTCATGAGGTAATGTACAGTTAGGTAGACTACCTAAGCCATCACAGACTAGGCAGTAGATGAAGATAGTACAGTTAGTAGCTAAGAATTAGCTTTTCAGTTTTGTAGTTATTTCTTAGCTCGCCTCTACTATATTTCCAAACAAATCCAATCTTTTATTAATCTTATTAAACTATGCCTGAATAAAGATGTATTCTTATAAAGATATCTTTATTTAAATAGTAATATTCACTGAAAAAGTCATGATGAAAATAAGTCTAGCTATCGCTAATTTAAATATTGAAAAATTAATAATGTAAAAAAAGAAACAAATTAAGGAAATGGAACAATCCTGGAGGAGATGTCCCAAAACGGGCTGTCTTTATATTTTTAAGGTTTCCCACACGACCTTCTTCCACTAAATGGGTGATTCCATTTACTGGATGCTACTAAAGAGGTAAGATTGATTGGATTTTGATTGGTTAAATAATATACAGCGATAAAGCTATAGTAGTAGCTCGACCCATTATTATATCGAAATTAATGTAAAATATTTTGTTACTTAAAATTTCAATAAATTTGTAAAGAATTGACATTTCGTTCTTTTTCGGCTATAATGAGGTTAAAGTAGATATAAGCCGAAAGGAGATTGTGAATGTATATTAAAAGAGATATGGAAAATATAGTTTTAAAACTTACAAAAGAGTATCCTGCGATACTCATAACAGGTCCCAGACAAGTTGGAAAAACTACTATGCTTCAAAACATAATGAAAGGCACAAATAGAACTTATGTTAGCCTTGATGACTTGAATGCAAGAAGTTTAGCAAAAGCTGACCCAGTTATGTTTTTTCAAGTATATAAAACACCTATTCTTATAGATGAAGTACAATATGCACCAGAATTGTTCACCTATATTAAAATAATGGTTGATAAAAACCATAATCCTGGAGAATTTTGGCTTACAGGTTCTCAGATTCTCAAACTTATGGGTGGTGTTCAGGAAAGTTTGGCTGGGAGAGTTGCTGTTTTAAGCTTATCTTCACTTTCACAAAATGAAATATATAATCAAGACGAACTCAAACCATTCAGTCTTGATTTTACGGTACTTGCTGAAAAGCAAAAAAATACTTTACCCACAACTGTTACAGATATTTTTAAAAGAATTTTTAAAGGAAGTATGCCTGCTTTAGTTAGCGGAGTTTATTTAGATAAAAACATCTTTTATAGCAGTTATGTAAGCACATATATTGAAAGAGACATAAAAGAAATATCTGGAAGTATTGATAGTCTTGCTTTTTTTAAATTCATTACCTCTGTGTCCGCAAGGACTTCTCAACTAATTAATTATGCTGACATAGCAAGAGATGCGGACATAGACCAAGTTACCGCTAAAAAATGGCTTGGAATACTTGAAACTTTGGGACTTATATTCTACCTACACCCATTTTCAAATAACACTTTAAAGAGAACCATTAAAACTCCAAAACTTTATTTTTATGATACAGGTTTAGTTTCATATCTTGCAAAATGGTCCTCAGCGGAGACATTAGAAGCTGGTGCTATGAACGGGGCAATATTTGAAAACTATGTTATCAGTGAAATTATGAAGTCTTTTTATAATTCCGCTACAACGCCATTCATCTACTATTACCGTGATAAGGATGCAAGAGAAATCGATATAATTATGGAGAAGGATGGTAATTTATATCCAATAGAGATTAAAAAATCAGCGAACCCAGCCTCACAATTAACAGGAGTTTTTAAATTAATTGATAAGTCGTCCTTAATCAGGAGCACAGGGGCAGTTCTTTGTATGGCAAATAACCTATCCGCTTTTAATACAAATGAATTAATCGTTCCAGTTAGTTTGATATAAATATTAGCAACAAGAACCTAGTTTGATATTTAAAATCATATTTTGCTACAGTTCAGATGTAGCATCGATAAATAAGTTCTCTAAATATAATATAGTGACCTTATACAATTATTATATTTTTAAAGTTATAATCAATGTCCCTATGTAATTAGGCAAAAAAACCAATTAGCTAATGTAGCTTTTGTTAGGTCAAAGATATCTTTTGCAACGGCTTTTAGTTCGTTACTATAGGTTACTACATTATTTTGTTGTTTAGCAATATCATAGTTACCTACATGAAAAAAATAAGACCTAGAGGGGAATCTCAATATAGTGATTCCTCCTCTAGGTCTTTGTCCTAAAAAGTGTATATACTTTCTGTATCCTGGGATACTTTTAAGCTTTATATGTCAATTATGATTGATCAATCCACTTTTCTTTAGCTTTTATTACATCTGCTTCCGAGAGATGAGTTTGTGCTACTATCTCAGTCATTCCACAACCTTTGTCTATCATTTCCTTAGCTTTTTCCATAGCCTATTCATGATTACCCCATTCATGATTACCTTTGTTCATATGTATATTATCATCCATTATAAATTTCCTCCTTTAGATAAATTAATTTCTACCTTTAGTTTCTACCTATAACAGATTTTTTATACAAAATGAATATAATTTGCTTATATTTCATAACTGCCATATTTTTTTGCTGTTTTCCAAGTCTTACCGTACAAAGATTTAGGATTATTATTAGGTTTTATGCCTCTAAATTCTTCTCTGATTATAGCTCTTGCAATGGACTGAAACTTGATATATGCTCTCTCATCCACTTCTTGACCAACCATATTTTTCATTATTAACTCATTGATTTTTTTATTTACAGCTCTATCGAATTTATTCATCTAACTCACTCCTATACATTATTACAATCATCAATATTATTATCCATTCAGTCACAATTTATCCATTATGCCTTCACCTATTATATGCTTTTCAAGATAGAATTGATGTCTTCACTTACTTTTATCCTATTCTCATATACCCATTCCTCATCAAAATCTATATTAAAGGCTTTCGAAAAGGAGTAATAGAGATTTATTCTTTGATAGTAAAGTTCTAGTTCATACAGATCCTCCAATAGATATTCAGGCTTTGAAATTATCTTTCTTTTTGCTATAAACTGTTCATCTACATAACTTAAAAATGTCCCCATCATATCATTATTGGCTACATCAAAAGGTATTTTTAATAGTGTCCATTGGGTTCTTTGGTCTAAGTGTAAACTTCTTATATTATCAAGTACTATTAAATATTGGTTTATATCCATTTTTCTATAAAATGGTATCTTTTCTTCTTTTGTACTCCATAAGGTTAATTTTTCCCTTAGTGAAAGACTAGTTATTTTTAAGATTTCTTCACTTGGTCCTATAACTCCCTCTTCTATAATCTCATCAAGCCCCTCTAAACTTTCCGTTATAAAAGCCTGGGTATTGCCATAGGAAGCTACATAACCAATGTCATATATTCCTATTCTTCCAGCTCTTCCAGCTATCTGCTTCACTTCTTGAGAGTTTAGAAATCTTACCTCATTCCCATCAAACTTTTTAATATCCATAAATATAATTCTTTTTATAGGAAGATTCACTCCCATTCCTATGGCATCCGTGGATATTAAAATTGTATTTTCCTTTTTAATAAATAAATTATACTGTTTTTTTCTCACCTCAGGAGGTAGATCCCCATATATTATACTTGCCTTTACGCCAAGATTTGAGTAATGATAGGCTAGCTCTAGTACTCTCTTCTTTGAGAATACCACTAAGGCATCCCCCTTCTGAATGTGCTTATAAGAAAAGGCTTTATCCTGCTGCAATAGAGGAATCTTTCTTTTATATTCCTTAAACTCATATTCATCTCCGCAGTCCTCTATTATCTCGAAAAGCAATTCTTTTGCATTAAATGCTCCACATATATGAATCTCTCTACATTTTAGTCCTAAAAGAGCTCGTGTCCAAGCAGCGCCTCTCTGATCATCCTTTATCATCTGAATCTCATCTATAATTGCAACCTCATACTCTTTCTTTGTATTTAATTTTTCTATAGTACAAGAAATATGTGTTGCTCCTTCTATAATTATTTCCTCTTCTCCAGTGATAAGGCTGCATTTCACTCCCTCTCTATTCAACTTCTCAAAATTCTCTAAAGCTAGTATTCTTAAAGGTGACAGATAGATGCCCTTGGTGGCATGCTTAAGCTGCTCCATAGCATTATAGGTTTTCCCAGTATTTGTCTCACCTAAATGAAGATAAAACTTTCGTTTAATGCTTCTAGCTTCCTTATATTCATCCTTTGGGTTAGCAGGAAACACTCTATCAAACTCACTTGAAATAAAATCAGGAATATGTTCAGTTATAAGTACACTTATTATCCCTGATTTATAATAGCTTCCCCGCTTACCTTTTACTACATCCTCAAATTTAAAGGTTGTATTGTTTTTCTTGTTATAATCCTTAATAAGTCTAATAGATATTGTCTCTAATAACTGTGAATATTTCTCATAAACAATTCTATACTCACTAAAATTATCTTTTTCATATTCTTTTAAAACCTTTATCTTTTTTCTAACTGCAGCTTCACTTTCCCATAACGCATTCTCTTTAGTGTGCTTAGTTATTTCTTCAATTTGATTAAATTGGTCTTTTATTTTTATAAAATCTCTTTGATTTCCACCTTTTTTCATGTTTCCACCTCACAAGATTTAATATTCACTTATTCTTGCTTTAAACCCTATTGCTCTACAGTTATAGTGTAGGCACATATGAATTCTTGATCTTTTTCTAAACCTATAATTCCTGGTTTTTCACTAAAATCTCCATTGAAATTAAGAGTATCCGCATGCCCAAACCAGGGCTCTATACATATAAAAGGTGCTCCACTTGGCTTTGACCATATTCCCAGATAAGGGAATCCTTTAAAATTCACGATTAGCTTTTTATTATTTTTATAGCTTTTTAGAGAAAGTTCTGTTGACTTTAGATTGTTAAATATCAAAGCATCCTTCTGGAACATATCTTTATGTAAATTTATAATGTTTTCATTTTTTAAATATAAATTACTATCCTCAGTTAAGAGACCAGTTTCAGCTTGGAGGATTTTCCCTTCAGCCCTTTCCTTCTCATTAAATTCAAGATAATAATCTTCCATAGTTTCTGATTCCATAAAGGGGCAACTAAACCCTGGATGGGCTCCTATAGAGAAGAATATTTTTATATTGTCAGTATTTCTAACTTTATAGGTAACTTCTAAATTGTTTTCAGATAAACTATATTCTACGTCTAGTTGAAATTGATAAGGATATTTCTTTAAGGTCTCCTCACTACTAGCTAATCGGTATATAAGCTTACTTCTGCTCACTAATATCACTTGAAATTTACTATCTCTTGCAAACCCGTGCTGTCCAAGATTATATTCCTTATCCAGAGCTCTATATTTATCAGCTTTAACCTTACCAACTATAGGAAATAAGATGGGTGCATGTCTATTCCAATATTGTGAGTCAGCCGTCCATAAATATTCTATGTTATCTTTCTTTCCTTTTATGCTTGTAAGCTCTGCCCCCTTTTCATCTGCTATTATTTCAAGGAAGTCATTTTCTAATCTCATTATCAATTCATTACCCCCTTATTAATTCTATGTTCTCTACTATTATAAATGTAGTATGCCTAAAATAAAATTTTATATTTAATTTGCCTTACTTATCTCTCAATAATTCCCCTTATAAAAAATCATGTCCAAACAAATACTATATTGAAAATATTCTTACCATGAAAATTCAACAAAAATATAGTATCAAAAGGAGATGTAGTATATGGCTAACTTTAATAGTGTTGTCAAATGGTTCGATGACGAAAGAGGCTTTGGTTTTATTTCTGCCAACGGAGGTAATGATGTATTTCTTCATCATTCACAAATTAAAGAAAAAGGAAATGATAAAGTTATACATGAGGGTGTATCAGTAAGTTTTGATATTGTAGAGGATGAAAAAGGTCCTTCCGCTATTAATGTTCAAAAAATATAGGTTTACTTAAGTAAATCCTCTGAAAAGGTAATATGGTATACTTAATTATATACTATATACATTTTTCAGAGGTTTATTTTAAAATAAGGGACAATCTATTTAATTATATAACTTTTTATTGTGATAAAACAAAATTTGGAGGGTAATTTTATGCAAGAAAAATCAAAGCTAGCTAAAATCACTTTGACCTGTGGGTTAATAGGGATTATTGCTGTGCTACTCACTATAATATGTGATTTCATATTAATTGGAAAACCGAATAGCACTTTTGATTTTTTGAAACTAGGAACTGAAAGCATGAAGGGCTTGTCTCATTGGAGAATACTTATGGGTACATTTCTAGGAATTATTGTAATACCCATTCAAATCCTAGGGCTAATACCAGTTTATTTTGGGTTAAGGCCTGCTGGGAAAGTTAAAGCCCTTTCTGTAGTTCTTATAATAGGTCATGCAGCAGTTATTGCAGTGGCATTTCACATGTCCTATGCATTTATTGCAAGTGGTTGGAACCTTTCTCATACATTAGAGCCTGGAAATATTGCTACTGTAAATATGATAAAAAACTTTGACCTTTATTGGAAGATAACTATGACAATAATGGCAGTGGATTTAATCCTTAGTTCGCTACTCTATATGTTCCTTATAATCAGAGGAAACACTTTATATCCAAAATGGATGGCCTTATTTAATCAAAGCTTTATTATGTTTTACACCTTCATTATAATTCTACCATTCCCAAATCCAATAGGGGGTTTTGTGGCCCCAGCTTTTCTTAATTTTTCAACTTTGATATTCTTTATTTTTTCCACAACTATAGTTTATAAAAAGCTAAAAATTAATTAAATTAATATCGTCTTTTTTGAAACTTTTCTTACCTCATAAATATCTAATAGTTGTAAAAAAGAATGCTGCAGCATCTAAAAGGGGTAGAAAATGCAAAATATATTTGACCTTGTTCATAAAAGTAAAAATGGAGATATATCCTCCTTTATGGAACTACTAAAGGAGAAAGAACAGTTTATTTATAATATTACCTTTCCCTACACAAAAAATCCCTATGATACCGAAGATTGCATATCAGAAGCATCAATAAAAGCCTTTGATAAGCTAAAGCAATTAAGGAATGAAGAGAAATTTTATTGCTGGTTTATTTCCATACTTATAAATGTCTGTAGGAAAAACATTAAGAGTAGAATTACTAGCTCTTCTGAGGATACTCTTGATCAACTCAGAGATGAATTCTCCTATGAATCTGCTGACGACAGGATTATTGTAGAAGCCCTGCTATCTAAACTTAGAAAAGATGAAAGGGATATCCTTGCACTTAGATATTTAAAAGATTTTTCTTTGAAAGAGGTTGCATTTATTATGGACATACCCCTCAGTACAGTAAAAACAAAGATATATAGGGCCTTAAATTTTTTAAAGGCTAAAAATGGAGGTATGAAAAATGAATGCTAATAATCCTAAGGATTTAATGGATAATGTTGAGAGAAATCTTAGAAAACATATTAAAGATAAAATAAGGAAAAGCTACCTTAATAAAATAGTTGGTTCAGCAATTGTACTATTAATAATAATACCAGGATCCACCTTCGTCTATGCCCAATATAATGGAAGTATTATATATAAACAAGAAGTAGATTTAGCCCGTGAACACAAAAATATTACAGAAGTAAAGGGAGTCTTTAAATATAAAGATGTTGAATTTACAATTAAAGAGATTGTTGCAGATGATACAGGAATGGAAGTTATTTACGATACCTCCGATCCAAAGTATTCAATAAATGAAGTTACTTTTGGTGACAAAGATAATAAAGAATTTTATAAAGGTTGGGGCTATACACTTCCAGATTTAAATTTAGAGGATAATGAAAAAGCTTTCTGTATCCTTATATCAGATAGTAATATTTCAAATTATATGCACAATAATCCAGTATCTTTGAAAATAAATAGTCTTATTGTTAAAGCTGATAATAATACAAATAATATTTTCAATAAAATGGGATCTATTTTCGAAAATAATGAGAAACCAAAGGTTGATTGGACTTTAAAAATGCAAATACCTATGCAGCAAATTAATGTTATACCCGTAAACAAAGAATATTCTTTAGATATTGGCACATTAAAAGTGAAATCCTTAACCCCAGGTGTATTAAAAAGTATTCTTGACTATAGTTTTGTACCTAAGGATAAAAATTTAAAAAGTATATCCCCTGTTTTTTCTTTAAGATTAGATAAGGAGTACCTAACAGGTAGTGGCGATGATGGTTATTCCCTTGACTCTGGCATTGGTGGAACCGAGGTCTTTAACTCTATATATTATAGAAATCCTGATGAGATAGGAATAAACCTTATTGGTTTAAAAGCGGATTATGATTTCAGTAATTCAATGGTTTATAAGATAGATAAGAATAAGTTACCAGCGGAATTTGATTGTAATGGGGAAAAATTTAAAATTACTTCTATGGAGCAGAAAGATGACTCAACTATATTCACTGTAGATTATGCTAAAACAAATAGGATCTATAGTGAGTTTCAGTTTACTGGCTCAGGAACAAAGGAAAGTTCGAATAAAAATAATAATGAAAGTATACAGTTTATAGATCAGCCCTCCAGGGACGGAATTTATAACGCTTTGATGAAAAAAATCCCTAATTTAAAAGACATAGAAAGCAAGTTTGGAAGCTTGCAAAAGGGATCTTTAAATACTGAGGTTATTATAAAACCCGGATCAACGGAGATCACAATAAATTCTGCTACTAGAAATTTAATTTATGATGAAGCAGAAGTAATAATACACAAATAAACCTTACTGATTTGAAAACTATATTGCTTAACAATATAAAAAATAATATATATATGTTTAGAATAAGTTCTGATATTGTGCCTCTAGGTTCCCATGAGATTAATACCTTTCCTTGGAGCTTATATTATAAAGAAAAGCTTAGTGAAATAGGGGCTTTTGCTAAGTTTAATGGCATAAGACTTTCTATGCATCCTGGCCAATACACTGTAATAAACTCTCCGAGTGAAGAAATTGCAAACAAAGCTATAAAAGATTTAGAATATCATTGCAAGTTTTTAGATAGTCTAAATATTGATTATACAAACAAGGAACATGGCTATAATTACCACAAAAAATGTTCAGCTTCTGTAAGAAATAATTGTAGTTTTCTAGAGTTTTATACTTTAATTGATGAAGTTATAAGCATACCTCTTCAATGGAAGTCTCAAAAAAACGCCTTTGAGCATGTATGGGGCTATGTAAAGGAAGCGGCTTCAAAGGGAGAAAGAAATCACTTTGAAAAGCTTATGGAGGAAGAGAATCCAGCTAAAGTTAAAGACTACCTAGAAATCTTAGTTTACAGATATAATAGTGAGTATCTTATGGATTCCTACTTTTTCTCTCAATAGCCATTAGTGATTTCCATTCTCATATTTTCATTATTATTTTTCTATGATTTTAACAAGTTTATTATACAACTCTTCTCTGTCCTTACCTTTAATAACTTTGTCCTTGATCTTTGCTATAGGTGAATCTGAACAAGCATGGCATTCACCTATGCATCCTTCACTTATTACCTAAAATCCCGTTGAATTTTATACCTACATTGGTTCTGGGACATTAAATGATTTATAAATTTCTCTTTGTTCTTTAGTAAGCGGAAATAAAATCCGAGTCCCATTAATTACTTGTACTCTAAGTTTGGCTAAGGTCATAAGCAATTTCTTCATTGTCATTTTTTTATATAGTTTATGATCAAGCATGACTTTGTGAATCTGAGACATAAGTATGAGCGATAGAAACCCGACAAATACCTTGTTCTGCATGACATCTTCTCTATGAACCCTCAGCCTTCCAAGATCAAGGCTGTTTTTAAGTCTTAGGAATCCCTTTTCCACTACATCTTTTTCGCGATATATAGAAAGTGCTTCCTTTGCATCTGATATATCATTGCTAATAATAACCATCCAACCAGCGGTCTCTAGTTCTTTACTTATAATGTCATCCTTGATGTTTATTGTGTAGCCTGAAGCTGACTTTTCAGAATTTCTTACAAGCAGGTACTTTGTATACTCTTCATTCTGTGTGGCTCTTACTGGGTTTTCCTCTGCGAGTTCCTTCATCACAGTAACATGGGCATATAGTTCCTCTCTGGTTTTCATTGCTTTAATTACATTGTAGTATACATGCACATAGACCTTGTGATCTTTGTCCCATGAACGCAGTTTGGTGACTCCTCGGATGGAATCCCCACCTAGCACAATTGTATTTTGCAGACAGTCGATATCTTTACTCTCACTAGAAACTTGATTTTTAGCAAAGTTTGAAGTAAAGGGGACGGAAATTATGAAACGAAGAGGTTTAGTACTGTCTAGCATGGAGTTAATGTTTTTAGTACTAAAAAAACCTTTGTCCATAACTATAAGAAGTGATTTTCCATTGGATATTCCATCCATCTTTAACAAAGTAGCTTTAAGTGTGCTTACATCCTTTAAACTACCACTGTATAGAGTCTGATATATGGGCAGTCTTGATTTCTCGCCCATTAGCATACACATATTGATTTGAGGTAGCTGCTCTTTGTCCCTGTTATATCCCCATTCTACATCATCAATTAATTTGGAGTATGAGGAAATGGATGTGATGTCAAGAGCAAGGTATTCCTGTTCACTCCGGGTTTTGCACCATAACTGATAAAACAACTCTCGTTCTTCATTGTTAACTGCGATAAGTAGTTCGCTAATTCGCTGGGATGACATATTTCCAACGGAGATACACTCTGTATCACTTATCCAGTCTTCGCAGTAAAGAAATGGATTTCCTGATGATACAAGGTAGCAAGCCAACATAAATAGCTCTTGCCAGTATTTTGGAGCAGCCTCCTCAAGTGATGACAAAAGGCCTGTGCTTTCGGCTATATGTTTAAAAAGATAGATTGCACCATATTCCTTTATAGAAGAGCACCTTATATCTTCTGGTGTAAATAAAGAATCTGTTGCAGGAATATCAATAGGAGTTCCTTTTTCAGCCATACGTGCAAGGTATTCAGGCTTATAAACTGGCTTTCCGGTAACAGAATCCACCTTCCCGATAAGAGTTCGCTTGTTTCTAGGTTTACCTTCTGTATTACGATAAGATACTGATTCATAAAGATATATTTTATCGCCAATTTTTTGCCTTACAATTGAACTCATTAGACATCTCATCTCCTTATATGTAGGTATAACTAATTATACCTACATATAAGGAAAATTACAAGATTAATAATTAAAAAAAGTTGAAATATGCCATGATTTAGCTACTTTATGAAGATTTTAAGAGGCTGCCTAGTAAATGTTTTTGTAGGTATAATTTTTGCATGGGAATCAAGGTTATTAATATTGCTATAAGTATTATAACATAGTTATGGTTGGCTTAATTGTCTATATATGGTAAGCTATTGTAATAAAAATGTTTGAAAGGAGCTTGTAAAATGGATGAACTAATAATTGAGAAATCTTTCAATATGAAAAGAAGATTTTTTGATGATGGTAATACAAGAAGTTATGATTTTAGGATAACCCAATTAAAAAAGTTAAAAACTGTGATTAAAAAAAATGAGAAGGAGATTCTTGAAGCTCTTTACTTGGATCTTCATAAGTCAGCTTTTGAAGCTTTTACTTCTGAAATAGGTATTATATATGAAGAAATAAATTTTACAATAAACCATTTAAAGTCATGGATGAGCCTAGAAAAGGTTCCTGTGCCTATAGTTTTACTGCCTTCTAAAGGCTATATATATTCTGAGCCTTTAGGGGTAGCCCTCATAATAGGGCCTTGGAATTATCCTTTTCAACTACTCTTTGCTCCGCTTATTGGAGCAATCTCTTCGGGAAACTGTGCAATGCTTAAACCTTCAGATCAATCAAAGCATATAAGCAATTTAGTTTCAAAGATTATAAGTGAAACCTTCCAAGAAGAATATGTAAGTGTGGTACAGGGTCCTGGAGCGATGCTTGGACCAATGCTCATAGATAAATTTAGATTCGACCATATATTTTTTACAGGGAGTGCGGCTATTGGTAGGAAAATTCTAGCTATGGCCTCCAATCACCTAACTCCTGTTACCTTAGAACTTGGTGGTAAAAGCCCTGTAATTGTACATAAGGATGCAAATATAGATGTTGCAGCTAAAAGAATAACCTGGTCGAAATATTTTAATGCAGGGCAAACTTGTGTATGCCCTGACTACTTATTAATTCATGAGAGCATAAAAGATGAGTTTCTTGATAAAATGAAATTCTACATCAAGGAATTCTTTGGAGATAAGCCAATTGAAAGTGAAAGCTTTGGAAGAATAATAAATGAAAAAAGATTTGATATATTAAAGGGACTTTTTGATGAAGGTGATATTATTATTGGTGGGGAAAGTGATAGAGACAGCAATTTCATTTCTCCAACAATAATAGATGGAATAAATGTAGATAGCAAAATAATGAAAGAGGAGATCTTTGGTCCAATACTTCCTGTTATTACTTATAAGGATATACATGAGGTTTTGGATATAGTAAGGAGAAATCGTTATCCTTTAGCATTATATTTATATACTAAAAATAAAGATATTGAGAACTTCATACTGGAAAACATTGAGTTTGGAGGGGGCTGCATAAACAACGGCTTGGTTCACTTAGCTAATTCTACCCTACCTTTCGGTGGAGTTGGAAATAGTGGTATGGGAAGCTACCATGGCAAATGCAGTTTTGATGTATTTTCTCATAAAAAGAGCATTCTAAAAACTGGTGAATGGCTAGATCCCCCCTTAAGATATGCACCTTATAGTAAGCTAAAATTAGATATTGCTAAGAAATTCTTTAAATAATATATACATTTATTAGTTAGCTTCTAAAATAATTTCATTTGCTTATTTTCATAATCTTTACTGACGAAGGCACTAATATGATCCATTCCATATATAATGCCAAGTCGGTCACATTCAATTGTAAATACTTCCTCTAGCCTTTTGTGATTTAAGGAATAACACTCATAAGAATTACCGAAAGTATTTATATATTTTTGTTTCAGGCCTGGAAACAATTTATCTAGCTGCAAATAAAAATAATCTCTTTGATTCTGTCTCAAAGTTACACCGAAGCCATGATTAATAAATTTAGCTCCACATTCAAAGGCTCTATTAACAAGGCTCTGAATGTTTTCCTCAGTATCATTAATAAAGGGTAATACTGGCATCAGTAATAACCCTACCATAATCCCAGCCTTAGATAATTCTTTCATAGCGTCAAAACGTTTGCTACTTAGGGTAACATTAGGCTCGATCTTGCGACTCAAGGCATCCTCTACTGTAGTTACGGTAAAATTAACTACTGCTGGGGAATGCTTTTTTATTTCCAATAGTAAATCCATATCCCTAAGTACCAAATCTGATTTAGTATCAATAACGATGCCATATCCATATTGGTTGATTAGCTTTAAGACTTCCCTGGTTAGTTTAAGCTTTTTTTCAATTGGATTATAGGGATCACTCATGGAGCCAGTGATAATAATTCCCTTTTTTCTTTTAGTTCTTAGCTCTTTTTCAACTATGTCAATAGCATTTTCTTTTACTTTAACTTCATCAAAATTTTCCACATGATAACATTCACTTCTACTATCACAATAAATGCAACCATGGCAACAGCCCTTATAGAGGTTCATATTAAAGTTGCTACCGTACCAGCCACCCTTAGCACTATAACTAGAAATAATTGTTTTGGCTGGTATAGTTTTAATCTTATCTATCATCTATCTTCCCTGAAGTAAGCAACCCCAAGATTTTTGGGAGGTGCATTTTTCTTTGACTTTTTCATTGAAACTACCACTAATATTAATATGGTTACAGCATAAGGTATTATATCTACTAAGGATTGAGGAAATTGTATTCCTGCATTTTGAAGTCTAAACCCAATAATATCTAGACCCCCAAAGAGAAAGGCTCCTGCTATTGCTTTATATGGATTCCAGGATGCGAATATTACTAAGGCGATTGCTATCCAGCCCCTTCCTGATACCACATTTTCCTGCCAGGTAGGTATATAAACTAAGGATAGATATGCCCCTCCAAGTCCACACAAGGCTCCTCCAAATAATATGTGAATATATTTATAGAGAGATACATTTACACTTGCTGCATCTGCGCATCCAGGGTTCTCTCCTATGGCTCTCAAATTTAGTCCTTTACTTGTGTTGAAGAGATATATTCCAAGCATTATAGCTACTATATAGCCAAGGTATACAAAAGGATCCTGTTTAAAAAGTATAGGCCCTATAAAAGGGATTTTACTTAATATTGGAAGGTTTAAAGTTTTAAAGAAAAGTTTTATAGCTTGTGGTGCTGTTTGGCCCACCAGTTGCCTACCAAGTATAGTGGAAAATCCACTTCCAAAGGTTGCTACTGCTAGACCTGACACTACTTGATTAGCCCTTAAGGTTATAGTAAGAAAAGCAAATATTAATCCACCTGCTGCACCTGCAACCATAGCTCCAATCAGCGCTGCCATAACATTTCCTGTTTTTAAGCCTACCATAAAGCCAGTGACTGCTCCCATGAGCATCATTCCTTCTACACCCAGGTTTAAATTACCAGCCCTTTCAATTATAATTTCACCAAGGGTTGCAAAAAGAAGGGGCGTTCCAGCTACTACCGCTGCCGTTAGAAATGCAATTAACTGGATCATCATAGAGCATCACCTACTTTTCTTTCAATCTTGAATTTAATGAAGAACTCGCTACCTAATACGAAAAACAATATAGTTGCTTGAAGTATTTGAGCTGCTGCTTCTGGAATTCCAAAGGAGCTTTGAATAAAGGAGCCACCTTGCTCCAGAGCTGCAAATAAAATAGAAATAACAAGTATAATTGGTGCACTTAAAGAACTCAGCCAAGCAACAATTATGGCTGTAAAGCCTACGCCTCCTGAAACATTATAAGCTAAGGTTCCACTTACACCAGAGGCTTGAATCATTCCAACAAGTCCACAAAGGCCTCCACTTAAAAGTATAGAAATTATTATAGTTTTTTTAATATTAATACCTGAATACAAAGCGGTCTTTTCACTTTCTCCCAGTACTGCTATTTCATAACCTTTTTTTGTGTATTTCATGAAAATGTATACCACTACCACCAAAATCAAAGCAAAGATCCATCCTATATGCACTCCAAAAAGGTCTGGGAGGATTGCATTTTGAGTGAAATTGGCAATTTTGGGAAACCCTTTAGCCTTAGGATCCTTAAGTGGTCCATATTGAAGAAAGGTTACCCACTTTATGGCAATATAATTCATCATCAAAGTTACAATAGTTTCATTTGTTTTCCATTTAGCCTTAAAAATTGCAGGTATTAGTGCCCACAAACTTCCGCCTAAAACCCCTCCAGCCATCATTAGAATAAGTAGCATAGGTCTAGGTAGATTTGGCATTTTTAGAGCAAACATAGAAGCAAAAAACGCTCCCATCATTATTTGTCCTTCCGCACCAATATTCCAAAACTGCATCTTAAAGGCTACTGAGACTCCTAGGGCTGCTATACATAAAGGTATAGCAAGTTTTATTGTTTCCTTTGTGGAATAAGCAGAACCAAAGGAACCCTTAATCATGGATTGGTATACCTGTATAGGGTTCTTCTTTAAAAATATTATAAATATACCGAAGATGACAAGCGCAAGCATAACCGAAGCAATTTTGATCATAATACTTTTTCTTTTACTAATTTCATCTCTTTTAACAAATCTAAGCATTTTTTCCTCCTACGCTTCCTTTACTTTACTTTTATGTCCTGTCATCATTAAGCCAATACCTTCTTTAGTTGCTTTTTCAGCTTGAAGCATACCAGTAACCTCGCCACTGCAAACCACCATAATTCTATCGCTTAACTGGATAAGTACATCTAGATCCTCTGAGATTAAGAGTATTCCAACTCCATTTTTTTTCTGCTCATTAATTAGGTCATATATTTTGTAACAGGTGTTTATGTCCAAACCTCTTACTGGATATGCCATAATAAGAAGTTTAGGATCTGACGCTAATTCCCTTCCAAGAAGTATTTTCTGAATATTACCCCCGGATAGATTCTTAATTGGGTAATGAATCCCTGGGGTCTTAACCTGCAGCTTTTTGATAATATCATTAGCTCTAGCTACTGCAGGCTTTTTGTCTATAAAGAAACCTTTTTGGGAATGGTATTCCTTAAGCATAAGATTGTCTACCATATCCATTGAGCCAACAAGTCCCATTCCTAATCTATCCTCTGGAATAAAGCTCATACTTATTCCCTTTTTTAATATATCTCTAGTATTCTTCCCTACAAGATCTTCTCCCTGAAAAATAATTTTTCCAGCCTTAACTGGTTGCATACCTGCAATAGCTTCACAAATTTCCTTCTGTCCACTATTAACTATACCAGCTACCCCTAATATTTCCCCAGCTTTTATATCAAAGCTTAAATCCTTTAAGCTCTCTATTCCATCTTCATCTACTACCTTTAGATTTTTTACCTCTAGTAGTGTTTCTTTTGCTTTAACCTTAACTCTATTAATCGATAAATCTACAGGATGTCCAACCATTAATTCTGCTAAATTCTCTGGACTTGTATCCTTTGTATCAACAGTAACTATGGTTTCGCCCTTTCGAAGAATTGTTACCTTATCTGAAACCTCTATAACCTCATCCATTTTGTGGCTTATAAATATAAGGGCACAGCCCAGCTGCTTCATTTTATACATTATCTGAAATAACTTTTTAGTTTCTTGAGGCGTAAATACAGTTGTTGGTTCATCTAGTACTAGAATCTTGGCACCTCTATAGAGCACCTTTAGTATCTCCAATATCTGTTTTTCTCCTACTGCCATATCATAAACTCTTTTATTTAAATCTACTTCAAGTCCATATTGATCTGATAAAATCTTTAGTTCTTTTGCTAACTTTCTTTTATTTACAAAAAAACCAGTCTTTTGGCCAAGCATAATATTTTCCAAGCTTGTCATAACCTCAACTAGTTTAAAATGTTGGTGTATCATACCTATTTTTGCATGGATGGCATCCTTTGGAGAAGAGAATTTCTCTTCTTTTCCACTAATAAAAATAGAACCTCTGTCAGGAGTATATATTCCTGACAGAATGTTCATTAGTGTACTTTTTCCTGCTCCATTTTCTCCGAGTAGTGCATGGATTTCACCGCTATTCACTTCTAAATTGATATTGTTATTAGCTATAACTTTACCAAAGGTTTTAGTAATTTTCTTCATAGATATATATGGAACCTTACTCATAGTATCACCCTTTTACTTAGTTTACTTTTCCTTCTACACCCTTAACAAACCAGTTAAAGTTTAGCATGTCTTTATCTGACATAACTTCTCCCTCTTTAATCTTTAGCACACCAGTGTTGTCATATATAGGTCCAACAAACACTTTATTTTTTCCTGATAATATATCAGCTTTTGCAGCATCAACAGCAGCTTGAGCGCCAGCTGGTGCAACCTTTGTTAATGGTGCTAAGTATATTATACTCTTAGCATTGTCAGCTTCCATTGGAAGGAAAGCACTTTCTGACTTCCAAGTTCCAGCAATAATCTTTTTAAGTTGATCTACATAATATGGTCCCCAGTTCCAGATTGGAGCTGTCATGTATGCATCTGGTGCTGCCTTACTCATATCTGAATTATAGCCTATAGACCAAACTCCCTTTTCTTCAGCAGCAATTTGTGGTCCAGTGGTATCTTGATGTTGAGCTATTACATCTACACCTTGATCGATAAGTGCTTTTGCAGCTTCCTTTTCTTTAGCAGGATCATACCAAGTTCCTGTCCAAGTAACTTTAACTACTGCATCTTTATTTACTGATTGAACGCCTAAAGTAAAGGCATTTATACCTCTTACACATTCAGGAATATTCATAGCTGCAACATATCCAATTTTATTAGTTTTAGTTTTTAAACCTGCAACAATACCTGATAGGTATCTTACTTGATAATCACGACCAAAATAGTTTGTCATGTTTGTCTCTTGTAAATATCCTGAGCAGTGAAAATATTTTATTTCAGGATGTTTTTTAGCAGACTTATCTAAGCCATCCATAAATCCAAAGCTAGTTCCAAATATAACTGTAACTCCGTTATTGATCATCTCTTCACAAGCCTTATCAACTTCAGCAGTATCTTCTGGAACACTTTCTTTAATAACTGTTTCAACTTTATCACCTAGTTCTTTTTCAAGGTATTTTCTTCCTTGATCATGAGCATAGGTGTATCCACCATCGCCTACTGGTCCAACATATATGAACCCAACCTTTATTTTCTTTACTGGAGTTCCTGCTGCTGGTGTTTTACTTTTAGAACAACCAGTTAACATCAATCCAAGAACTAATACCAATGACATAACCAAACTTAAAATTCTTTTCATTAAATTATTCCCCCTGCGTTTAAAAGGTAGTGTAAAATTTTTTACACTCCTTTTTTGATTTATTCCTTATATATCAAGGGTTTCAGAGTTTTTTAGATGCAAAAAACAATGACCCCCTTAATTTCATGCTATAATTGAATCGCTTACTAAACAAAAATACACAT